>JAEZHS010000506.1 GCA_023436825.1 Pseudomonadota bacterium
TTTTCGGTACGGTGCGAGCGTCTGTCGCTCTATGCATCGTTCATCCGACCATGTGCCAGACCGCTCCCGCCCGGAGCCGGTCATCCCACCCGACTGCTTGCAGTCGGGCGGGATAAGTGCGCCACAGGGCGCCGAGGTGGAGTGCAGTCGATGCTCGCAGTTTCTCTGCCAAGGAGTGCAGTTCGGCGGGAGGGCCAGCAGAAAATGCAGAAATTCACCGGCAAGGCGACTGCAGTGCATGCGCCCCGGCTGGCGAAGCCGAGAGGGAGGTGAGGGTCTTCTTCACCGGCTCCCGGCCGCGTCGCGCAACGCCGCATCGATCACAGCGTCGACCAGCCAGCCTGCGATCTCCTCGACCTCGCGATCGCGCGACCCCCAGATGTCCTTCAGCACGACATAGGGTTCGATGCCGTAGACGATGGAAAGCGCCTTCATCAGCCGGTCATAGCGCTTTCGTCCAAGTTGCTGCCGCAACGGCGCCGCCGCTTTTTCCAGCAGTCCTCGGCGAAAGCCGCGCCGGTAGCGCGGCTCCTCGAGCAGGCCGACGCGCTCCAGCGATTCATGCTCCAGCGACAATTGCAGGGCCGCGCGCATGTGCGGCTCGAACTCCTTGAAGCGCGGGAAGGTCTGCCTGAAGAGCTCGCGCACGCGCTGTCCGCCGTCGCGCGCCGTGGGCTCGTAGCTGCGCACCGGGCCCAGGCTCTCGGCGACGACGGCGGCGATCACCGTGCTGCGGTTGGGGAAGTAGCGATAGGCCGTCGCCCGCGACACGCCGGCGGTCAGCGCCACCTCGGCGACCGAGGGCGTGCGGCCGCGCCGGACGAGCTGCATGGCCGCGGCGAGGAGCCGGCGCCGCGTGACGGCCTTGGCGTCGTTGTCCGGCGGCAAGGTCATGCTGTGCGACGGCACCGGGGTGGCTTTCCTTGACATGATGCAACCCCGGTCCTAGCCTTTGCACAATCTGTGAGACGCGCGTCTCATGCGTTCTCCTGTCGATGCGCGCGGGCTTCACCAAATAGCAACAGAGCCGGCTCTTGGCCATCGCCGAACCGGCTGGAAGGAAACGTTGAAGATCGCCACCTTCTGGTGGGCGGGACGTCGGCATGTCGGACGCGTGAGCGCCGACGAACGCGATGTGACGCCTCTTGCGCTCGGAGATCGCGCCCATG
The DNA here is from genome assembly GCA_023436825.1 of Pseudomonadota bacterium. The sequence goes on from JAEZHS010000506.1 coordinate 1,170, forward strand.
CTGTGGGTGCGCTGGCGCTCGTCGAGATGATGGCCGAAGGCGCGGCGGTTCCGAAACCGTCGGGCGCCGCACTGCCTCTGTCCGCCGTCAAGCTCGATGCGCCGATCCCGGTGCCACGGCGCAACATCTTCTGCGTCGGCCTCAACTATCGCGCTCACGCCAGCGAGTTCGCGGCAAGCGGTGTCGGCGGGCCGCGGCCGCCGCAGCAGGTCGTGCCGGAATTCCCGGTGATCTTTTCCAAGGTGCCGGAGAGCGTGATCGCGCCCGAGGCCGAGATCCGCATTCCCAGCGGCCTCTCATCGTCCATCGACTACGAAGCCGAGCTCGCGGTCGTGATCGGCAAGACCGGGACCAACATCCCCGTGCCGCGCGCCACGGACCATGTCTGGGGCTACACGATCGTCAACGACGTGACGGCGCGCGATCTGCAGCGCCGCCACCAGCAGTGGCTTCTGGGCAAGTCGCTCGACACCTTCGCCCCCATGGGACCATGGCTCGCCTGCACCAACGAGCTCGACGGCGCTCACACGCGCGTGCGTTGCTGGGTGAACGACGAACTGCGCCAGGATGCGCCGACCGAGGACCTGATCTTCGACATCCCGACCCTGATCTCGACCATCTCGGCCGGCATCACGCTCTATCCCGGCGATATCATCGCCACCGGCACGCCTGCGGGTGTCGGCATCGGTTTCGATCCGCCCAAGTTCCTGCGCCGTGGCGATCGCGTGCGCATCCACATCGAAGGTATCGGCACGCTCAGCAACCCCGTCCAGTAGGTTCCCGCCATGGCCAATGTGCTGTTCACCAATGTGCGCATTCTCGACGGTTCCGGCAGTCCGGCTTACGCGGGCGAGGTCATGGTGCAGGGCAATCGCATCGCGCGGCTGGGGCGCGGCGCGCGGGCGGTGCAGGCGACCGGCGTTACTGTGGTGGATGGCGGCGGCGCGACCCTGATGCCGGGCATGGTCGAGGCGCACACGCACTTCTCGTGGAACGACCAGCCCGGCTTGGGCGAGATCCAGCGCATGCCCACCGAGGAGCACATCCTGTGGTGCGCGCACATTGCCAGGCGCTATCTCGATATGGGCTTCACGTCCTGCGTCGGCGCCGCTTGCGCCAAGCCGCGGCTGGACGTCGTCACCCGCAACGCGATCAACGAGGGGCTGATCCCCGGTCCGCGCTATCTCGCCGCCAGCCAGGAGATCACGGTGCCGGGCGGGCTCGGCGACGAGACCCTGCCGCATCTGCCGTTCCCCGAGTTCAGCTTCGGCGCCATCGTCAACGGACCGGAGGACATGCGCCGCACCGTGCGCATGTTCCTGAAGTACGGCGTGGATACCATCAAGCTCAATCTGTCGGGCGAATACATCGCCGGCATCCCGGCGGAGTTCACGCCGATGTCCGATGCCGAGATCGCCATGGCGGTGAAGGAGGCGCACCGGCGCGGCAAGCGTGTCGCCGCCCACGCCCGCTCGGCCGAATCGGTCAAGCAGTGCGTTCGCCACGGCATAGAAATCATCTTCCATGCGAGCTTCGCCGATGAAGAAGCGCTCGACATGCTGGAGGCGGCCAAGGATCGCCACTTCGTGGCGCCCGGCATCGCCTGGCTGATCAACACGTCGTACCACGCGGCCGAGTGGGGCATCACGCCCGAGGTCGCCAAGGGCATGGGCTACCACCGCGAGCTCGAGATCGCCAGCGAGACGCTGAAGAAGATCCATCGCCGCGGTATCCGCATCCTGCCGGGCGGCGACTACGGCTTCGCCTGGATCAAGCACGGCACCAATGCCAAGGATCTCGAATACTTCGTGAAGTATCTCGGCTTCACGCCCATGGAGGCGCTGGTCGCCGCCACCCGCTTGGGCGGCGAGATCATGATGCGCGGCCGCGAGCTGGGCCAGATCAAGGAGGGGTATCTCGCCGACCTCGTGCTGGTCGACGGCGATCCGGTGGCCAACATCACCGTGCTGCAGGATCCCAAGCGGCTGTTGGCCGTGATGAAGGATGGCCGGTTCCACAAGGAGCCGGAGCTGGCTGGCCAGGGCGCCCGGCGCCTGTCGGTGGCCTGAGATGACGACGCAGTTCGTCGAGCGCATCGCCGTCGAGACCGACGGATCGGGCGACGACGTTCTGCTGATCCATGGCTTGGGCGGTACTTCCAACGTCTGGGTGCCGCTGATGCCGACCTTGATGCGCCACCGCACGGTGCGGCCCGACCTGCCCGGTTCCGGCCGCTCGGCGCGCGTCGAGGGGCCGTTGACCATCGATCGCTTCGTGCAGGCGATGTTGCGGGTCTGCGCCGCCCTGAACGTCGAACGTGCGCATGTGGTGGCCCATTCGATGGGCACCATCGTTGCCTTCCATCTCGCCAATGTGGCGCCGCGGCTCGTGCGTAGCCTGGCGCTGTTCGGCCCCTTGCTTTCGCCGCCCGATGCCGCGCGGCCGGGCCTCAAGGCCCGCGGCGAAAAGGCACGCAGCGAAGGCGAACCCGGCATGCAGGCGATCGCCGATGCGATCGTGCAGTCCGCCACCTCGACCGACACCCGCGCGCGCCAGCCGGCGGCGGTGGCGATGGTGCGCGAATCGCTGATGCGCCAGTGCCCCGAGGGCTACGCGCGCTCGTGTGACGCGCTGGCCGGCGCGCAGCCGGCCGATCCGGCACAGATCGCCTGTCCGACCTTGATGGTGACCGGCGATGAGGACGCAATCGCGCCGCCGCAGGCGGTGCGCCTGATCGGCGAACGCATTGCCGGCGCGCGGGTCGAGATCCTGCCGCGCTGCGGCCACTGGACGACCATCGAGAAACCCGGCGAGTGCAACGACGCGCTGAAGCGTTTTTACGCTCGTCGCCTGTGAAGGAGGCAGTCATGGCAAACATGCTCTTCACCAACGTGCGCATCATCGACGGCTCGGGCGCGCCGCCCTTCGCCGGCGACGTTTTGGTCCAAGGCAACCGCATCCTGCGCGTCGGCCGAGGCAGCCGTTCCGTTCCGACCGTGGGCGCCACGGTGATCGACGGCGCCGGCGCGACCCTGATGCCGGGAATGGTCGAGGCGCACACGCACTTCTCGTGGAACGACGCCGCGACGCTCGACGGCATCCAGCGCATGCCGCTGGAAGAGCACGTGCTGTGGTCGGCTGACGTGGCGCGGCGCTATCTCGAGGCCGGTTTCACCTCTTGCGTCGGCGCCGCCTGCGCCAAGCCGCGGCTCGACGTGGTGACGCGCAACGCCATCAACTCGGGCCTCATCCCCGGCCCACGCTACCTCGCGGCCAGCCAGGAGATCACCGTGGCGGGTGCCCTGGGCGACGAGATGCCGCCGCACCTGCCGTACCCCGAGTTCAGCTTCGGCGTCGTGGTCAGCGGCCCCGAGGAAATGCGCAAGGCCGTGCGCATGTTCCTGAAGTTCGGCGTCGACACCATCAAGCTCAACCTGTCGGGCGACAACTTCGCCGCCAATGCGCCGGCCGAGACGACCTGGATGAGCGACGAGGAGGTCGCCATCGCCGTCGCCGAGACCAAGAAGCGCGGCAAGCGGGTATCGTGCCACGCCCGGTCCTGCGAATCGATCAAGCAGGCGATGCGCCACGGCATCGAGATCGTCTATCACGCGAGCTTCACCGACGAGGAAGCTCTCGACATGCTGGAGGCCCGCAAGGACAAGATCTTCGTGGCGCCCGGCATCGGCATCCTGTTCGCCATGATGGACCACGCGGCGCCGTGGGGCATCGATCGCAAGAAGGCGATCGAGATGGGCTACGAGATCGAGATCGCCGCCGCCGTCGAATCGCTGAAGAAGATGCACAAGCGTGGCATCCGGGTACTGCCGGGCGGCGACTACGGCTTCGCCTTCACGCCGCATTGCGACAATGCCCGCGATCTCGAGTACTTCGTGAAGCACCTCGGCATGACGCCGATGGAAGCCATCGTCTCGACCACCAAGCTCGGCGCCGAGATCATGATGCAGGGCGGCGAGCTCGGGCAGATCAAGGACGGCTATCTCGCCGACATCCTGCTGGTCGACGGCGATCCGCTTTCCAACCTCGCCATCCTGCGCGACCAGAAGAAGATCCTGGCCGTGATGAAGGACGGCACCTTCTACAAGAAGCCCGAGATCGCCTCGGCCCGCTCGCGCTGGGCGGCGTCGGTGGCGTGATGGTCTCATCGCCGTCATCCCGAGCGGAGCCGCCCGAAGGGCGGCGCAGTCGAGGGACCTCGTCTTGTCGACGCAGCGACAGAACAGGTCCCTCCACTACGCCTCGCTGCGCTCGGCTTCGGTCGGGATGACGGGTGGGAGAGGACGCGTATGACTGACTACCTCCGCCGCTGGTTCTGGGTCTGGCTGTTCGGACTGCCACTGCTGGCGCTCGCCATCTGGGCCATCGTCGACAACCAGCGCCTGTTCTTCGCCACGGCGCTGAACGGGCTCACCTTGGCCGCCCTCTATTTCCTGGTGGCCAGCGGCTTCACCCTGGTGTTCGGGCTCTTGCGCAACGTCAACCTGGCGCACGGCTCTCTTTATCTTTTGGGCGCCTATGTCGGCTGGGTGGTCGGCGAATGGCTGGGCTCGTGGTTCCTGGCCGTCGCCGCGGGCTTCCTGTTCGCGGCCTTCATGGGCTTGCTGCTGCAGATCGGCGTGTTCCGCTTCATGCACGGCCAGGACCTGCGCCAGACCATGGCGACCATCGCGCTGTCGATCATCGCCGCCGACATTGCGCTGTGGATCTGGGGCGGCGAGATCTACCAGTTCGATCCGCCGCGCTGGATCATCGGTTCCACGGCATTGCCCATCGTCGGCAAGTTCGCGACCTATCGCCTCGTCCTACTGGCCATGGCCATCGTCATCGGGTTGGCGCTGTGGTGGTTCCTGGCGCGCACCCGTGTCGGCATGATGATCCGCGCCGGCGTCGATGACCGCGCCATGCTCTCGGCCTCGGGCGTCGACGTCCAGATGGTGTTCGCCATCACCTTCGCGATCGGCGCGGGCCTCGCGGGCTTTGCCGGCGTGGTCGGCGGCACCGCGCTGTCGATCGCGCCCGGCGAGGACACGCGCTACCTGCTGGCCTCGCTGGTCGTCGTCATCGTCGGCGGCATGGGCAGCGTCGCCGGCGCCGCCCTGGGCGCCGTGCTGGTCGGCCTCGCCGAGCAGTTCGGCCTCGCCTATGCGCCGACCTACGGCATCGTCTTCACCTTCGTCGTCATGACCCTGGTCCTCGCCTTCCGCCCGCAGGGCATTCTAGGGAGGCGCGCATGAGCGCTGCCCACTGGCGCAAGGCCATGAACTTCTCCGCCCCCGGCCGCAGCTGGTCGGGTGGACGCGCCACCGCCACGCCGCGCGCGACGCCATCGGCCGCCGCCGCTGCGCCCGCAGCCAGCCTCCTCCAGTCATGGCGGCACATCGGCTGGCGCCACGTCGTCGTGCTCGCTGCCGTGCTCGTCTATCCCTGGATCGTCCCGGCCTTCTTCACCTATCAGATCGGCGGCCAGGCACTGACGCTCGGACTGATCGCGCTGTCGCTCACCTTCCTGGCGGGCTACGGCGGCATGCTGTCGCTCGCACAGATGACCGTGGCCGGCATGGCGGGCTACATCGTCGCCATTCTGGGCACGAGCGGCACGCCCGGGATCAGCCTGGGCTGGCCGTGGTGGCTGGTGGTGATCCTGGCGATCGCCGGAGGCACGCTCGCCGCCACGCTGATCGGCTGGCTGTCGGTGCGCACCGAAGGCATCTACACCATCATGATCACGCTGGCGATCGGGATGGCGTTCTACTATCTGGCCCAGCAGAACTACGCGATCTTCAACGGCTTCCAGGGCTTCCAGAAGGTCGTGCCGCCAGTCGTGCTGGGCATCGATTGGCGCACGCCGATTCCGTATTACTACCTCGCCCTGTTCTGGGCGCTCGCCGGCTACTTCTTCGTGAAGTATCTGATCCGCGCTCCGTTCGGCATCGCGCTCCAGGGTGTGCGAGACAATGCGCGTCGCATGAGCGCGCTGGGCTACAGCCCGGTGGCGCATCGCGTCGCGGCCTATGCGGTGGCCGGCGTCATCGCCTCGATCGGCGGCGTCCTGCTGGTCTGGTACAATGGCCTGATCACGCCGGGATCGGTCGGCACGTCGTGGATGATCAACATCCTGATCGTCGCCGTCCTGGGCGGCATGCGCCATCCGGTCGGGCCGTTCATCGGCGCCGTCGTGTTCGTGCTGCTTCAGAATTTCGCCATCGACCTGATCGATCGCGAACGTTTCAACCTGGTGATCGGCCTGGTCTTCCTGGTGATCGTGCTGTTCTCGCCCGATGGCCTGCTCGGCTGGTGGGACGTGCTTCGGGACTGGGCGCGGCGGCGCATGGCTGACGCCGGCGCCAGGGCAAGGGGAGGAGAGTGGCGTTCGGTAAGCGTTTCACAAGCGCGGCCGGCAGGCCGCTGATAACAGCGAGGAGGAAACCAATGACCAAGCGGATGACGACGTTAGTCGGGCTGCTGGCGGGGGCCGCGGTCGCGACCGTGCTCTCGGCGGCGGCTCAGGCTCAGGAGACGATCAAGATCGGGCTCCTGGCCACGCTCGAAG
>JAEZHS010000538.1 GCA_023436825.1 Pseudomonadota bacterium
CATCGGATCAGGCCGCCAGCCGGATCTCGTCGGCATGCTCGGGGTAGGGCGCCACCTTGGCAGGCCCGACCGACCGGCCGGCCAGCTCGTCGGCGAAGGCGTGGTTGACGTCGCGATGGTGCGCTTCGTCCGCCCGCACCACCAGGACGACGTCGCGCAGCGTCGCATCCTCCGGCAGCTTCCAGTAGTGACGCGCGATCGCCGGCGCCGGCACGTTCGGAGACTGACCTTCGTCCAGCTCCTTGAGATAGTGGGTGTAGCTGATCACGGCCTCTTCCTCGAAGTAGCCGACGACGCGGTGCGCCGTGCGCGGGCTTGCGAGATAGAGGGCGAAGAAGGCGAGGTAGAAGACCCACTGCACGCCCAGGATGACGCAGCGCTCGAACAAGGTGGGCTTGGCGACATGGATGAACGTCATGAGATGCATGCGCTCGTTCTCGGCCTCTTCCATCAGCGTGCGGATCCAGCCGCGGTCGTCGCACATGTTGCGCAGGCAACGCAGGTGGGTGAGCGTGGCCCCGACCATGCCCGGCACCGCCGCTACGGTCTCGAGCACGATGGCGCGGTGGCCGTAGCGCTTGGCGAAGAAGGTGTCGGCACAGAAGCGCAGGGCCTTGGTGAAGCCGAGCGCCAGCCGGTCGCGGAAGCCCCTGGCCTCGTGATGGACGCCGAGATCGACGACGGGGATCGTTACGCAGGTTGCCATGACACGCTCCTTCCCGACTAAACGCTCGCAGGCTCCAGCCTGAGAGCGAACTTAAAGTTCTGCGCGATGCGCTCGGCCTTGACCTGCATCAACGCGGCGACGTCGGGCGGCATCTCCGCCTCGGTCGCCTCGCGCCACAGGGCGAGCCACCGCTCGAACATGGCGGTCGTGATGCGGGCGCGGTGCTTGAGGTGTGCCGCCATCGGCGCGCCCTTGTAGCGACCGCTCGTCAGCATGAGGGAGGACCAGAAGGCCGTGAGCCTCTCGAGATGCTCCGGCCAGTCGTCGATGGCGTCGTTGAAGACGGGTCCGATCAGCGCGTCGGCCCGGACGGTCGCATAAAACCGCGCCACCAGGCGGGCCAGGTCCTGCTCGTCGACCTCCTCGATGCGGTCCATCGCGGCACTCCAATCATGTATCTTGAATACATTTATTCCTGGATATTAAACATGTCAAAAAAATACATGTATAATGAATGACCGTTCGCGACAGTGTCGCAGGAGCCCCCGATGCGTCTGACCCGCTACACGGACTACGCCATGCGCGTGCTGCTCTATCTCGGTGCGCAGCCCGAGAAGGTGTCCTCGATCAGCGAGATCGCGCGCGCCTACGGCATCTCCCAGAACCACCTGATGAAGGTGGCTCACGAGCTCGGAAAGGCGGGCTATGTCGAGGGGATGCGTGGCCGGTCGGGCGGCATTCGCCTGGCGCGGCCGGCCGACAAGATCAATGTCGGCGCCGTGGTGCGCGGCACGGAAGAGGGCTTCGAGCTGGTCGAGTGCGGCAGCTGCGTCATCGCCCCGGCCTGCGGGCTGACCGGCGTGCTGGACGAGGCGCTGGCCGCCTTCATGGCGGTGCTCGATCGCTACACCTTGGCCGATCTCCTGGAGAAGCGCTCGCAACTGCTCGGTCTGTTCGCCGGCGAACTGGCGAAGGCCGATCCTGCACTCGTCCGCGGCAGGGCCTGAAACCCAAGATTGGCTGTCAACCGGAACGGCCCCTCGAGCGTTCGTCCGGCATGGAAACCGAGCTCAAGTTTGCACTTTCGCCGGAAGCACGGCGGTATGCCGAGCAACAGGTCCTCAACTCGTCCGGCGAGCAGGCGGTCGAGACCGACAGGACGGTCTACTTCGACACCCCTGACCGGGCCTTGCGCAAGGCTGGCTTCAGTCTTCGTGTCCGCCATCGTGCGGAGGACAACAGCTTCATCCAGACCGCGAAATCGGCCGGCAGCGGCACTTTCCGGCGCCGGGAATGGGAGTGGCCGGTGGCGGGCCCGGATCTGGATCGCGATCGCCTGCACGAGATGCGCCGCCTGCCGTCCCTGGCGCGGGATGCTTCTCATCTCAGTCCGGTCTTTCGCACGGAAGTCAGGCGCACCCGGCGTCTCTTGATGCCGGCCGCCGGAACCAAGGTCGAGCTCGCGTTCGACGAGGGCGCCATCGTCGCCGACGGCAGCAGCGAACCCTTGAGCGAACTCGAGATCGAGCTGAAGGAAGGATCGGAGGAGGCGCTGCTGCGCCTTGGCCTCGATCTCGTTCGCGACGCGCCGCTTGCGTTGCTGTCCGAGAGCAAGGCGGAGCGCGGCTATCATCTGGCCGACGGCACGCGGCCGGAAGCGCGCAAGCCGCCGCCGATCAAGGTCGATCCCGACCGCGCCCTGCCCGAAGCCTTTCGCGCTCTGGCGGACGGCGTGGTCGATCACCTCCTGTCCAATCAGCCGGCGGCGCTGCGCGGCGACGAGCAGGAAGGCATCCACCAGATGCGCGTCGCCATCCGCCGCATGCGATCGCTGCTGGTCCTGTTCGAGCGCCTGCTCGAACCGCATGCCGCCGGGCAATTCGAGGACGAATTGCGGCGACTGGGACAGGTGCTGGGCATGGCTCGCGACTGGGACGTCTTCCTGTCCGAAAGCCTGAAGGAAGCCGTGCCGGAGAAGGACGATACCGCATGGGCGGGGCCCTTGCGTGCGCTCGGCCGGCAACGCCAGCACGCCGCGCATCAGGCTGCCAAGAAGGCCATCCTGGAACCCGCCTTCACACGTTTCGTGCTCGCTTTCCGGGCCTGGAGCCTTGCCGGTGAAGGGGCGCTTCGGTCCGAGCTGCTCGACCGGCCCACCGAGGACGTGGCGCCCCGCCTGCTGTCGCGCCTGGCGGACAAGGTGGACGGCCGCCTCGCCGACGCCGATTGTGACGATCTCGAAAGCCTGCACAGCCTTCGCAAGAGCGCAAAGAAGCTACGGTACGGCATCGAGTACCTGCAAGCCCAGTACAACGGTGACTCGAAGCGCTACTACAAGCGCTGCAATGCCCTGCAGAAGCGGTTGGGACGCATCAACGACCTTGCGAGCTCGACGCGGCTTGCCGGCGAGCTGGCGCACGACGGCCACCTCGAGCTCGCCCCGTCGCTCGGCATTCTCGCCAGCCGCAACGAGGCGCTGATCGCCCGGCAGATGAAGAAGGTCCGCAAGACGCTGCGAAAGTTCGAGCGCGAGGACCGCTTCTGGACGTGACATGCCCGTGCGTCGAGCGGGGGGTATCTCGTCACACGCGCCCGTGGCAGTGCTTGAACTTCTTGCCTGAACCGTGCTGGTCGGCATCTCGGGCATCGGCGGCGCTTCCATGCGCAGCTGCAGCGTCGCCAGCAGGCCCACCACCTGCTCGCGCAGGCCGGTCAGCAGGTCCTCGAAGAGATTGAAGGCTTCGCGCTTGTATTCGTTC
>JAEZHS010000599.1 GCA_023436825.1 Pseudomonadota bacterium
GTGCGCAACCAGGCCCGCGCCTTCAGCCGGTGATCGTGGCGTCGGCCACAGGCAGCGGCGGCGTGGGTATCCCGCGGCAGCAGGCGAAAGAAAGCGTCGAGCTTGTCGGGGTTGAAGTGGAAGTTAGGTGGCAGTTGCCACAGGATCGGCCCGAGCTTGTGTCCCAGACGCAGGATGCCCGAGGCGACGAAGTTGCCCAGTGGCGCGACCGGATCGTTAAGGCGCTTCATGTGGGTGAGGAAGCGCGGTCCCTTGACCGAAAAGACGAAGTCGTCGGGTGTCAGCTCGGCCCAGTGTCCGAACGAGTCGGGCCGCTGCATGCTGTAGAAGGTGCCGTTGATCTCGACCGTCGGGAAAATTGAACCGATGTGGGCAAGCTCACGCTTGTGCGGCAGGCCTTCAGGATAGAACCGGCCACGCCACGATTTGTATGTCCATCCCGAAAGGCCGACGCGGACTTCGCCTGAGCGCATGCCCAGCGAACGTGGTGCTTGCTAGAGCGGTTCCTTGAGGAAGCGGTCGACCAGCCGGTCAGCCCGACTGCGGTCGGTGAAGGTGAGGTGGCGAGCAAGGTTGCGCGGCGAGGACGCGAGGTAGAAGCGTTCGTACTGCTCGTTGCGGCTGGCGAGCGCGCTGCCGGCGAAGTCCCAGGCCAGGCGGAAGATGCGGATGCGCTCCTCGGCCGGCATGCCCTTGGCGCCGGGCAGGTACTTGTCGATCAGCGGCCGCAGGTCCTTGTCGGCCATCTGAGCGGCGGTCGGCGTGGCGAAGACGTTGTGCGAGCCGATCAGGCGCAGGATCTCGTTCACGCGCGGGAACCAGAGCGGCAGCGTCGCCCGCAGGGCATGCAGCGGCGCGGTGGCAGGCGTCCACAGGCCGCCCGGCCATTCGCGCGCCTCGGTCTCGGCGGCGACGACGGCGGAGCGCGTGAACTCCGAGTAGCTCCAGATCTCGCCGATCATGCGCATGGTCTCGGGATCGGCGGCGTTTATGGCGGCCGCCACGCGCAGCGCCAGGCCCCAGGCAAAATCGAGCTTCACCGAAGCGCGGATCATGGTCTGCTGCTGGATGTTGGCCGGCCAGCTCGTGGTCATCACCGAGTTGTAGGCGGCGAGGTTGCAGTCGATGAACAGGCGGTCGCGCGGGATCTCGACGTCGTCGAAGATCACGAAGGCGTCCTGCTCGTCGAAGCGGCTCGACAAGGGATGGTCGAAGCGGTCGGCTGACGCCGAGGCGCTGTCGCGGCACAGGAATTTCAGGCCGGGTGCGCTCATGGGGATGCTGAAGGACAGCGCATAGTCGTCGGCGCCCACCGGCAATGGCAGCGCAGGATAGACCGCGATCTCGTCGGCGAACGGCGCCAGGGTGGCGAGGATGCGCGCGCCGCGCACGACGATGCCGTGCTCGGTCTCACCGACCTTGCGCAGGGCGTAGGGATTGCCCGCCTGCGGCGCATCGCCCATCGCCTTGTCGACGGTCGGCTGCACGATGGTGTGGGTGAGCGAGATGTCATTGCGGCGCAGGAACTTCTGGTAGGCGACCAGGCGCTCGGCGCCGGCCTCGTTGCCGTGGTTGGCCCACTCGCCGCGATTGCCGGCAAAGCCGGCGTAGGTGACGTTCATGTAGTCGGGCGTACGGCCCATCAGGCCAACCGAATACTCGGCGACGCGACGCAAGGCCTTGCCGCGGCGTAAAAGGTCCTCGCGCGAGCGCGGGATCATGTGGCTGACCGGAATGGGCTCACCGGTCTCTTCATCCGGCGTCAGCAGGATGTCGGGATGCCGGTGATGCAGATCGAAGACCTCGGCCAGCGCATGGGCGGCGCCGCGGAGCTTGGGATGGTCGACGACGTCCGATATGCGCTCGCCGTCGACCCAGACTTCACGCGGCCCACGCAAGCCTTTCAGAAACTGCTCGCCCGTGCGTGCCGGCATCCGTTTCTCCTCTGCAGGAGGCGGAGTTCAGCCTACCGGCATGGTCTCCGCAAGCGGCGGCAGCTTAACGACCTTAGCGTACCAGGCTTCGAGCTTGGGATGGCCGGGACGCCACGGCTCGTTGGCGTAGCGGAAGTCGAGATAGCCGAGCGCGCAGCCGATGGTGATCTCGCCGATGGTCTTGAGATCGCCCAGGCCGGCTGCCTCCTTCTCCAGCTCGGCGAGTGCGCGCTTCACCTTGCCCTGCTGCAGTTCGATGTAGGCCTTGCGGCCGTCGTCCTGCGGCAGCGCGATCTCGCGGCGGCGCGGCTGGGTGGCATCGAGGATACCGTCACCCAGGGCCTGCTGGGTGATCGCCTTCCAGCGCGCCGGTCCGGCGGCGGGGAAAAGCTTGGGCGCGCTGCCGACGCTGTCGAGATACTCGCAGATCACCGGGCTGTCGTAGAGCCGGGTGCCGTCGTCGAGGATGAGCGTCGGCACCTTGGAGAGCGGATTGAACTCGAGCAACGCGGGATCGGTGGTGCCGACCTTCCAGCGCTCGACCTGCTTGTCGATGCCGCGGGCGATGGCGCAGGCCGTGACCTTGCGAACGTAAGGGCTGGCGGGTGAATAGGCGAGCTTCATGGGTGGTTCCCCCTCTTGAGATTCAGCGATTGGGCGCGCACGTTATCGCGCATGTCGGGAGTAGCGCCATGAGTTTTCAGACCGAAAGGCTCGGCGGCCACATGGCCGCCGCGGTGAGCGGCATCGATCTCAATCGACTGCCGGACGAGGCGACGCAGGCCGCCTTGGTCGACGTGTTGCACGAGAACCTGGTGCTGTGCATCCGCGGCCAGAAGCTGGCGCCCGTGCCATTCCGCGACGCGATGGCGCGCTTCGGTACTCCCATGCTGCGCAAGCAGCTCGAGCGCACCCCTGAGTGCGCCGAGGTCAATATCATCTCGAGCGAAGACCGCGACACGCTGGGCGACGGCCGCAAGATCGTGAACGGCGCCAACTGGCACACCGACGACAGCTTCATGCGCGCGCCCTGCTCGCTCACCATGCTCTATGGCGTGGTCGTGCCGTCGCGCGGCGGCGACACGCAGTTCACCAACATGTACGCCGCCTACGAGGACCTGCCGGCGGAGACCCGGCGGCACATCGACCGGCTGAAGGTGGTGCACAAGTACCATTCCAGCCGCAAGCTCACGTACGTCTCGACGCGGCCGGCCGAGGAGATGGCGGCGATGCCGGAGGCGACGCATCCGCTGGTGCGGACGCACCCGGAGACACATCGCAAGTCGCTCTATCTCAATCCCAACCGCATGGAATACATCGTAGGGTTCGAACGCGCAGAGAGCGACAGGCTGCTCGACGAGCTGATCGCGCATGCGACGCAGATGAAATACCAGTACCGCCATGTCTGGCGGCAGGGCGACATCGTCATCTGGGACAACCGCTGCACGATGCACAAGGCCAATGCCGACTACCCCGAGGGCGAGCGACGGCTGATGCATCGAGTCATCGTGGCGGGAACGGAGCCCGTCTAGGTTCGCGACTGCCGCCGCGCCGTGACGCGCGAGCACGGTGGGTTCTCGCCGCCAGTGGGGTGCGGGCGCCTCTCGGCGTTGCTGGCCGGGTGCATGCACTGCCGTCGCCCCGCTCGTGAATTTTTGCATTTTCTGCATATTTATTGCAGGTCGGCCGCTGTCCACCAAACCTTTGAATTCACGCGGCTTTTTGATTTCCTGCATTTTATGCATTTTCTGCTGGCCCTTCGTTGTTGGACCGCACCCCTTACAGAAAGTCATTGCTCCCGTCCGACCGAACGCAGCCGGACGGGATGACTGGCTCCCGGGCAGGAGCCGCCTGGAACACGATCGGATAAACGATGCATAGAGCGGGAACACCGACAAGCAGTGCAACGAAACATCTATATAACCAAGGTAAAGTCTTGTCAATAACTTTGGTTGCTATTCTCAGTTTCGTTTTCGAGAGTTTTTGCGCCCCATAAAGGGGGTCCCAGCGCAATAACGCCATGCCTTGTGTCGCCGGGCGCGAGTGCCAGCAGTGCTGTCAACGTCGACACATCATCGCGATCCTGAATGAGCGACAGGATCTGCCGCTCCTCGGATGGCTCCAGATAAATCGGTCGCTGTGGAGAGCCACCAACAACGCGGCGGCGAAGCGGTTCGAACTGCCGCCTTGGAGAACACAAAATACAGGTCAGTTACGTTATCCAAGCGACAATCCCTATGGATTGACTCATGTGGCCGTTGTTCTCATTTTGTTCTCTTCCAATGGGACCGAAAGAACTGGCCGAATGTCCCCCTCCGCGGACCTCCATGATGTTTGGGACAGCCATTTGCCGCTCGGCATCTCGTGCAATCACTGCCTGCATCGCGCGCTCATCCAGCACGATCGCATCGGTGCCCGCGAGGGCAACCTTCGATGCGTCGACACCCTGCCCTTCATCTGCAGCCACTGCGGACGGCGCGAGTTCACGCCCCACGTCTTTCGTGAACGCCGCCACGTGAAGCGGTTCATGGCGGAGTACCGATGATGACGTCCGAAGATGGCATTGCGCGCGGCTACCTCTCTTCGGCCGATGTCGAGCGCCTCTTTCCGGCGCGCATCGCCCGCATCGCACGCGGAACCCTCACCTACACGGAGAAGGGCCGCATCCTCGTGAAGGCAGGCGAGATCGATCCCAAGTGGCGCGGCGGCAGATTCAACGGCATCGAGTACTTCCATTTCCGCTTCCCCGAGCAGAGCGCGACCATGGCCGCCTTCCTGCTGCGCGAAGGACTCCATCGCCTTGTTGCGGAAAGCCTGCTGCCGCCGACGCCGGCGGAAGTCGAAGCCGAGTGGCAGCGACTGGCGGCGCAGCGCGAAGCCATCCTGGGCTGGGCGCGCGCAAAGAAGGCGCTGTCGGAGATCGTGCAGACCTATCGCTTCGAGCGCCGTCGTGGCACCTATTCCCACTCGGCGCACGCTGCGGCGGCAAAGACTGTCGAACAGATCGATCGGTCGGTCGACGATTCGATGACCTACGCCGGCGTCTGCATCGAGTGGGCTGAACGTGAGCACCGCGGGTGGTTCTGGCGCTGTGCGCCCAATGATCAGGTGCTTTAGCGATGTGCAATCTGTACCAAGTGCCCAGCATGGCGGACATGGCCACCCACTTCGGTGTTGCCGACCTGCCCGCCCTCGACATCCCGCACGAAACCAAGCGTGGAGAGCCTGGCGTCATCATGCGAGGCTCCGTCGGTCAGCGCATCGTGCTGCCGGCTCGGTGGGGCTTTCCTCGCCCGCAGCGGGACAGAGGCGGCCAGTTGCTTCATCTCGAACCGGTGAACCTCATCGCCAACCTGACCAATCCCATGTGGCGCACAATGGCACCCGACCCACGGTATCGCTGTCTCATCCCCGTGGCGGCGTTCGCCCAGCCGGACGGCAAACGCGGTTCGATGACACGCACCTGGTTCAGGGCAAAGGATCAGCCCCTCTTCGCCTGGGCCGGATTCTGCCGCAGAAGCGAGGAATGGGGGCCCGTCTACGGCGCCATGACGACCGACAGCAACAGCGCCGTGGCGCCGCTCAATCCGCGAATGCCGATGATGCTCGCCCCGGACGAATACGAGCAATGGCTCGAAGGATCGATCGACGACGTCATCGAGTTCCAGTTCCGGCCGCCCTTTCCGGCCGACGGTATGGAAATCGAGCGCACGAAAGACCTGTGGGTGCAGCGACCCCGCACGCGACACGGCGCATTGCTATGAACCTCGGCACACCACAAGATCGTCAACCTTGGAGGAGCCGACATGTGCACGCTCTACACCACCCGCAAAAGCAGGGATGAAGTTGCGCAGACCTTCCGAGCACGACGGCCCCCTGTCGAGCCGAACCTGCCGGACGACATCCTGCCCGGCGGCCCGGGACTGGTGGTCCGCGAAGCCGACGGCGAACGCACCCTGCAGTCGATGGTATGGGGTTTCCCGATGCGGTTCGCGAACATGAAGCCGGGCTCCAAGCCCAAGCCCGTCAACAACATCGCCGATATCGCAAAATTCCCCTGGAAGCCGCTGGCGCAGAAGCCGCAATCGCGCTGCCTCATTCCCCTGACCAGCTTCGCCGAGCCGGAAGGGCCGAAGGGTGCGAAGACCAGGACATGGGTCACGATCAAGGACCAACCCATCGCCGCCTGGGCCGGCTTGTGGCGCCAGAGCGACGAATGGGGCCCCGTCTATTCCGGCGTCATGACCGACTGCAATGACGCGATACGGCCGTTGCATGACAGGATGCCTGTGCTGCTCCATGCCCACGAGCTTGACCAGTGGCTGCACGGCTCGTTCGAAGACCTCGTGGCCTTCCAGCAGAGGTCCTTTCCGAACGAGTTGATCGAGATCACGCCGACCAAAGACCTGTGGGTGCCCAAGAAGACACCTATGCCCGTCAGCGGTCAGTCGTAGCTGCAGCAGACGACGAAAGCCGGCTGACACCGGCCGTTCTAGGGCGTGCTGGTGACAATGGGCGCAAGCATTTGATCTTGCTCAGCCCGACCGGACGCTCTCAAGGCTGAAACACGGGTTCGAATCCCGTAGGAAGCGCCACCGTCGAACCCATCATATTGATCCGCCTTTTTTTTCTCGGGTTTCCCCAAACTCGCGGATGCAGTTTGGGTAATCCTGTTCGCGTTGTGGTAGCGTGCGTGAATGCTTCGGGTTGTGTCAGGCCAAGACACTAGGGAAGGAAAGATCCATTCTTAAATTTTCAAAGCGATGGCCGTTCATCACGCGCTCGCGTCTTCCAGCACTGGCACCAATCGAATGGCATACATCGGCCACTCTCATTCGCTCAATTTTCGAGCTCTCTATGCGGACAAAGAAATAGGGGGAGTACCCGATGACTTCGACCGAATGGGCCAGGACGAGATCACTCATCGATTCGGCGTAACACGAACGGGCGGGACGCCCGTGGTCCGCGCTACGCTTCCAGAAGGACGCAATGCTCCGGCGAGAACGACAGTGTCACATCCGCGCCCTCGCTCAAGAGGTTGACCGGCGGGCGGCGCACGATCAGCGGACCGATGGCGCTGTCGATGACGTATTGCACGAAGTCACCGTGGAACAGGCGCTGGCGCACCTTGCCCGGCACGTGGTTGTCGCCGGGCCGCGGCTCGAGGTCGACATAGGCGGTGCGCACCGCGACCTCGCTTTCCTTGCCGTGCGGTGTGTGGCCGGCGGTCACTTTCAGTGTGACGCCGCCGTCGGCAGCGAATTGGCCATTGCCTAAAAACTTGCCCTTGATGAGATTGGCAGAGCCCACGAAGTCGGCGACGAAGCGGCTGCGCGGCCTGTTGTAGATGTCCTCCGGCGTGCCGATCTGCTCGATGATGCCCACGTTCATGACGATGACGCGATCGGAGATGGCAAGCGCCTCCTCCTGGTCGTGGGTGACGTAGACCGAGGTGATATCGAGGCGGTGCTGCAACTCGCGAAGCTCGACGCGCATCTCGGCGCGCAGCTTGGCGTCGAGGTTGCTGAGCGGCTCGTCGAACAGCACGACGGTCGGCGAGAAGGCGACGGCGCGAGCCAACGCCACGCGCTGCTGCTGGCCGCCCGACAGCTTGGAGGCCGGCCGGTCGGCGAGGTGGCGCATCTGCACCAGGTCGAGCGCCCGCTCGACATTGGTCTTGATGTCGGCGGCGCCCTGCTTTCGCACGCGCAAGCCATAGGCCACGTTGTCGAACACCGTCATGTGCGGCCACACGGCGTAGGACTGGAAGACCATGCTGACGCCGCGCTGCTCGGTCGGGATGTTGCGACGCGCATCGGCGTCGTACATCGCCTGGCCGTCGATGCGGATGCTGCCGCCGACCGGCTGTTCGAGGCCGGCGATGGCGCGCAAGGTCGTGGTCTTGCCGCAGCCCGAGGGGCCGAGCAGGGTCACGTGCTCCCCTCGCCCGACGTTGAAGCTGACGCCGTTCACGGCGGTCATATCACCATAGCGGATGACGAGGTCCTTCACCTCGATGCGCGTTGCCGTCACGAAAGCTCCTTGGTGGCGCCGCGCGTCAGGCGAAACAGGATGGCCAGCGCCACGATCACGGTGAAAGTCTGGATCAGCGCCATCGCCGCCGTGAGCTCGGTGCCGCTGGTGGCGAAGGCGTTGACGATCGAGGGCGCGATCACCTTGGCATTGGGGCCCATCAGAAACACCGACGCGCCGAGCTCGCGCACGCAGGCCATGAAGATCAGCAGCCACGCGGCGAGGATGCCCGGCCGCAACAGCGGCAGGGTGACGGTGCGCATCTGATAGCCCCAGCCCGCGCCGCAGACGCGCGCGCACTCCTCCAGACTCTTGTCGATCTGAAGCACGACCCCGGCCAGGGTGCGGATGCCGAGCGGCAGCATCACGGTGAAATAGGCCAGCGCCAGCAGCCACAACGTGCCGTAGATCGACACCGGAATGTTGAGCCACGCCCACAGCAGCGCCAGGCCGAAGACCAGGCGCGGCACGGCGCCCGGGAACATCACGAGATACTCGATGGCGCCGCGGCCGCGCAGCTGCGAGCGATAGATGATCCAGACCAGCACGGCCATCACCAGCACGCCCACAGTCGCGACGCCGAAGCCAAGCATCAGGCTGTTGCCCATGGCAGTACGCACCGGCCCCAGCGACAGAGCGGTCTGGTAGTTGGCGAGCGTAAACTGGGCCTGGCTCAGGATCACGGTGGCGAAGCGCTGGAAGGAGGTGAGCAGCAGGGCGGCGATCGGCAGGATCACCGCCAGGAAGACGTAGAGCAGGCAGACCGCGAACAGGAACCAGGCGAGCCGGCCCATGTCCATGGGTCGGGGCCGGAAGGCCTTGCCGGTGATGGTGGCGAAGCTGCCGCCGATGATCATGTAGCGATAGAAGGTGAGCATGCCGAACATGACGACGAACAGCGCGAGCCCCAGCGCCGAGGCGCGGCCGTAGTCCGGCGGATAGGCGAGCGTCGAATCCCAGATCGCCGTGGTGATGACGTAGATGCGGGCGGGAATGCCGATCACCAGGGCGGCGGCGAACGAGCCCAGCATCTCGGCGAAGACGAACAGCGTGGCGCCCAGCACGCCCGGCATGACCAGCGGCAAGGTGACGGTGAGCGTGGTCCGCAGCTTCGAGGCGCCCATGACGCGCGCCGATTCCTCCAGCGCCGGATCCATCGACTTCATCGAGGCCGAGATCATGACGAAGGCCACGGTGCCCTCGAACAGCGCCATCACCCAGGCGATGCCGAAGTGGGTGTAGATGTCGGCGATGTCGCCGCTGCCGCCCATCCCCTTCCACAGCTGATTCATGAAGCCGCTCTTGGGGCCGGCGATGATGGCCCAGGCGAGCGCGCCGACCAGCGGCGTCATGTAGTACGGCAGCTCCATCAGCCGCTCGAGCACGGCACGGCCCGGCACGTTGGTGCGCGTCAGGATCCAGGCCAGGGTGAAGCCGATCAGGATGGCCATCACCGTGGCCATCACCGCGATGATCAGCGTGTTCCAGAGGACATTGATGTCCTCGTCGAAGATCGCGAAGTAGTTCGCGAGGCCGTAGGCCTCCGGCGGAAACGCCATCGGATCGCCGACATTCAGCGATTCCTCGACGAGGAACACCATCGGCAGGATGACGAGGAAGCCCACCACCAGCAGGATGGCGATCGTGACGATCACCTGCCAGTTGCGGCGCGGGCGAAGGGCGTCCGCAGCTGAGAGCGTCAAGACCGGCTCAGCGCCGGGCGCCGACGATGCGGTCCCATTCCTTGGCGAAGTCCGGACGATCCTTCTCGAAGGCGTTCCAGTCGGCCGGGAACAGGAGCTTCATGTCCTTGAGCGCCACGCTGCCGACGCCCGGCGGCGGCACGTCGTCGCGCGGCGAGTGCAGCAGCAGCGCGTCGGCGAGCGCCTTCTGGCCCACGGGCGCGAGGAACCAGTCCATGAACAGCTCGGCGGCGTTGGGATGCGGGCCGTCCTGGACGATGCCGTAGGTCTCCGGCACCGCCGGCACGCCGGTCTCGGGGAAGACGAAGGCGAGCGGCGCGCCCTTGGCCTTGAACTCGATGTAGCCCGAGTACTGCGCGCCCATGATGATCTTGTCCTGCCCGTCGACCAGGCGGCCGTACTGCTGGACGTAGGAGTCGAAGGCGCGCGGCTTGTTCTCGGCAAACTTCTTGAAGTACTCGAGCCCCAGGATCGGCTTCAGCACGTACCACACGCCGTGCTGGAGCCCCGAGTTGGAGACCTTGACGTTGATGGCGTCCTTCCATTTCGGATTGAGCAGGTCCTCCCACTTCTTGGGCGCCTCGGCCTCGGAAACATTGTTGGGATTGTAGGCGATGCCCGCCATGATGATGGAGCCCCAGGTCCAGAAGCCTTCGGGCGTGCTCTTGTACTCCTTCTTGAAGGCCTCCATTTGCGGCGAGATGTACTGGCGGAAGCCGCCGCGCCGCTGGAAGTCGAGGATCATGCCCATGTCGGAGATCTGGATCACGTCGACCAAATAGGACTTGGCCTGGCGCTCGGACAGGACCTTGGCGTAGAGCGCGCCCGCCTGCAGGCGCACGTAGCTGGTCTTGATCTCGGGGAACATCTTGTTGAAGGCTGCCAGCAGCTTCACCTGGCCCTGCTCGGGATCGGTCGAATAGAGCACGAAGGCGCCCTCGGCCTTGGCCTTCTCGACGTTGGCGCAGGTCTTGAAGCCGTCCATTTGCTTTGGATTGTCGCAGAGCTTGGCCTGCGCATTGGCCGATCCGGCCCAGACGAGAGCGCTGAGCGCCAGCCCCGCGGCGGCAAACAACTTCATCTTTTTTCCTCCCATGCAACCGCCGGCGAGCGTAACGGCCGATGCGGGGAGGTTCAATCGGTACGTTCCGCAAACCGCCAGGGTGAGTTCAAAGCATCAGGAATTCGATCGCCATGCCACCAGAGCGGCGGTTTCCACCACTTCTTCGCGCACGTCGGCGAGCGCGGCGCGAATCTCCGCCACCATGGCCGGCATGTTTTCGCCAAGGTGCGCGGGCGACGTGGAGCCCATGGAGAGCGCCCGGTACACCAGCGTCTCGAGGTCGATCGCGCGGCGTTCGACCACGCCAAAGCGTTCCAGGTGGGCGAAGGGCGAGTCGAGCAGGATCGCCTCGTTGCGTATCCAATTGGGGTCGTGGTCGTGTGGCCCGTGTTGGGCTCGTAGCGCTCGCGGATGCCTTTCCAGGTCTTTCGCCAAGCATTTGCCGGTATCGCCGGTGCGGAATCGTAGAACAACGCTACTGCGCCTGACGGCTCGATCAGCCGGTTGAGCCGCTCGAGCGTGTCCACGCGATCCATCCAATGAAAGGAGCGGCCCATGACGACCAGATGGAAATGGCCCAGTGCCGGGTCGAGCTCATAAGAGCTGCCGGGGACAAAACGGATGTTCGCGGTCTGCCCGGCCAGCACGCGGGCCTCGGCCAGCATCTCGGGCGACGGATCGATCGCCAGCACCTCGCGGACGAGCGGCGCGAAGACGCGGGCGAGCGGTCCGGGCCCGCAGCCGAGATCGAGCACGCGGTGCTGCAAGCCGAGGCCGGTGACCTCGGTGACGCGGCGGATCAACGCCGGCGCGTACGCCGCCCTGCCCTTCTCGTAGTGCTCCGCAGCGGAGCGATAACGCTTCGGGCCGAAGGGAGCGTGCGTCATCGGCTAACCGTAGGTGCTGCGGTCCGTCACATAGCCGCTGTCGATGTCGGCGGCGAGTGCGGCCGCGTCACGCTGGCGCGGATCGCCGTGGCCGCCGCCGCCTGGCGTGCCGAGCGAGCTCGTGTCGCCCTTGTGCACGACGTACTGCTTCTTGGGATCGGTCTTCGTGCCGTTGATACGAAGCTCGCCCGGTGCGCCGTCGCTGCCGCCTTCGATGCCGAAGGCGGGAAACAGCGTTCGCTCGGCCAGGAACGACACCGCGATCGGCGTGTCGCTACGGCTTTCGATCAGGATTTCCTGCCCCAACCCGCCGCGATGGCGGCCGGCGCCGCCCGAATCGGGCCTCAGCTTCTTGTGATGGAAGCGCAGCGGCGCAATGTGCTCGCTGATCTCGATCGACGTCGAGCTGACGTTGGACGGCCAGCTGAGACAGGTCACGCCGTCGCGCCGCGTGTTGCCGCCCATGCCGCCGTTGTAGAAGAACATGTTGGCGTAGGGCTTGCCGCCTTCCCGCACGCCCGACTGGTTCATGCCCCACATCGGCGAGCCGCAGGCCGCCATCACGCGCTCCGGCACGATCTGGCCCAGGCAACCGAACACCAGCATCGGCACATAGTGGCCGATCAGCATGCGCGAGCCGCCCGGCGCCGGGAATTGCGGATTGACGATGCAGCCTTCGGGCGCCTTGAGCGTGATCGGCCTCCAGGCACCCTCGTTGTTGGGCAGGTTGGGGCTGGTGCAGACCTTCACCCCGTACATCGCCATGGCGTTGGTGTAGCAGAGCGCACAGTTGATGGCGCGATCGACCTGGCGGTCGGTGCCCGCGAAATCCATCATGATCTCGTCGCCCTTGATGGTCAGCTCCATCCTGAGCGTGATCGGCGTCTCCATCAGACCGTCGGTCTTGAGCTCGCTGCGATAGGTGCCATCGGGCAGCTCGCGGATCGCCGCCCGCATGGCCATCTCGCATCGGCCCTGGATCTCGCGCGCGAGGTCGGTGAGGTCGACGAGGCCGTAGCCTTCCATCAGGTTGCGCAGGCGGTCTTCCATCAGGTCGAGCGCCACGACCTGGGCCCACAGGTCACCCATGGTCTGGTCGGGCGTGCGCACGTTCTTGCGGATGATGGTGACCAGAGTCTCGTCGGTCTTGCCGGCCGCGATCATCTTCATCGGCGGTATCTGCAGCCCCTCCTCGAACACCTCGCGCGGCTCGGGGCTTCGGATCTTGCCGCCGATGTCGGGCGCGTGCGCCGTCGTGGCGCTGAAGGCGACCAACCGGCCGTCCAGGAAGATCGGCTTGGCCAGCGTGATGTCGGGCAGATGGCCGGTGCCCAGCCAGATGTCGTTGGTGATCAGCACGTCGCCCGGCGCGAGCCTGTCGGGCGGGAAGAAGCGCAGGAAATGCTTCACGGTTTCCGGCAGGGTGCCGATGAAGCTCGGGATGCTCTCGGAGGCCTGCACCAGCGACTGGCCGGCGGCATCGGTGATGACGCAGGAGAAGTCGTAGCTTTCGCGCACCAGCGTGGAGAAGCTGGTGCGCACCATGGCGGCCGCCGCCTCGTCGACCATGGAGATCAACCGGCGCCATAGCAGCTCGAGCTCGATGGGATCGAAGGTGCGGGTCATGATCTTTTGGACCGCGAGCTTCCAGCTCGCTCATAATTCATGAGCGCGCAGGGAGGGCGCGTCAGACGCGACCCAGCGCGCGATCCGGAAGACGATGAGTATGACATCAATCTGCCTCCGCCAGGATGGAGCCGTCGGCCAGCAGGCGCGCCTTGGCACCCGGGCCGACGATGAACGTGCTCTCGTCTTCCTCGAACACGGCCGGGCCGTCGATGTTGACACCGGGCTCGAGGGCATAGCGATCCCACACCTGCGTCGGCAGCGTCTTGCCGGCGTCGGGAAAGAACACCGGCCGCGTGCCCTTGAGCGCCTCCGCCCTGGGATGGCGCGGCAGCTCCAGCGCACCGCCGCTGCCCGGCATCGGCGCGCTGGCGGAGAGCCGCAGCGCGACGAACTGGATGGCGGCTCCCGGCGGCGTGCGCGCAAACAGCGCCTTGTAGGCCGCCTCGAACGCGGCTCTTACGCCGGACTCCGTGATCGGCTCCGGCAGCGCCACCGTGATCTCGCTGCCCTGGCCGATATAGCGCATGTCGGCGAGGCGCTTGACGCTGCGCCCTTCGATGTCCGCGCCGGTCAGGCGCAGCACGTCGAGCGATTCCTTTTCGAGGCCCGCAAAGACGCGGGCGATGGACGAGAAATCTGCACCGACCAGCGCCACGTTGAAGCTCGCCACGCGATCGACGCGGGCCGGCGCCATCAGCATGCCGATGGTGCTGCCGGCACCTGCACCGGGCGGGCAGACGACGCGATTGACACCGAGCTTGCGGGCGACGTGCCAGGCATGGACCGGACCTGCCCCGCCGGTCGCCAGCAACGCGTACTCGGCCGGGATGCGGCCGCGCTCGGCGATGGCCACGCGCGCCGCTCCTGCCATGTTCTCGTTGACGACATCGTGCACGCCGAAGGCGGCGCGGCCCGGCTCGACGTTCAAGGTGCTGGCGAGCCGGCTGAAGGCACCGTCGGTCGCTGCACGATCGATCTTCATGGCGCCGCCCAGGAAGAAGTCGGCGTTGAGGTAGCCCAAGGTGAGGTCGGCGTCGGTCACGGTGGCCTCGGTGCCGCCACGGCCGTAGCAGGCCGGCCCCGGCTGCGCACCGCTGCTCTCGGGCCCGACATTGAGCGTGCCGAGATCGGACTTGCGGGCGATCGAGCCGCCGCCGGCGCCGATTTCGATCAGTTCGACCGTGGCAATCTGGATGGGCAATCCCGAGCCGCGCAAAAACCGCTTCTCGCGCGCCGCCTCGAAGCCGTAGGCGACCAGCGGCTCGCCGTCGTCGACCAGCGCGAGCTTGGCGGTCGTGCCGCCCATGTCGAAGGCGAGGACGCGTTCAAGCCCGGCATTGCGGCCGAACCAGGCGCCGGCCAGCGCGCCCGCCGCAGGCCCGCTTTCCAGCAGCTGCACCGGCGCGCGCTTGGCTTCGCTGACATGCGTCAAGCCGCCGTTGGACAGCATCAGGAAGAGCCCGCCGGGAATGCCTTCGGCACGCAGCGCCTGCTCGAGGCGTTCGAGATAGACCTCGGCCAGCGGCCGCACATAGGCGTTGGTCACCGTCGTGCTGGCGCGCAGGTATTCTCGGATCTCGGGCGCGATGTCGGAGGAGAGCGAGATCGAGAGGTTCTGGAAGCGCTCGGCAACGGCGGCGCCGATGGCGCGCTCATGCGCGGGATTGGCGTAGGCGTGCAGGAAGCAGATGGCGAGACTTTCGACTCCCTGCTTCACGAGATCGGCAACCTCGGCCAGCGCGGCATCGACGTCGAGCGGGATCTCGACCGTGCCGTCCTGCGCCAGACGCTCCTTGGCCTCGCGTCGCCACGGCCGTGCGACCAGCGGCTTGGGCATCTCGATGAAGAGATCGTAGAGCTCGTACTTGCGCTCGCGGCCGATCTCCAGCACGTCGCGGAAGCCGGCCGTGGTGAGCAAGCCGGTCTTGGCGCCCTTGCGCTCGATCAGCGCGTTGGTGAACAGCGTCGTCGCATGCACGACGCGCCCGATCTGCTCGGGCCTGGCGCCGGCCTTCGCCAGCACGCGTCGCGTGCCTTCTATGGCGCCGCGCGCCGGATCGTCGGGCGTCGTGCTCTCCTTCCAGATGACGGCTCGGCCATCACGCGGATCGTGGATGACGACGTCGGTGAAGGTGCCCCCGATGTCGATGCCGAGGGAGAGAGGTGCGGTCATCTCGTCATCCCGACCGGAGCCGCGCGCAGCGAGGCGGAGTGGAGGGACCTAGTCTTGCTAAACCCGCAGCAGAAGAAGAGGTCCCTCGACTTCGCTTCGCTTCGCTCGGGATGACGATGTTTGATCATTCCGCCTTGATATTGCCCTGCTTCACCACCTTCGCCCAGCGTTCGCGATCTTTCTTTATGTAATCGGCGAACGCGTCCGGTCCCTGGCCCAGCGCGATCAGGCCTTGCTTGTCGAGCGCCTCCTTGTTTGCAGGATCTGCCATCGCATCGAGGAACAGCTTGGCAAGCGACGCCTTGATGTCGGCCGGGAGCGCGGCCGGACCGACCAGGCCGAACCAGTTGTTGATGTCGAGGGCCGGAATATCCTTGGTGAGCAGCGGCAGTTCGGGCGCCAGCGCCGTGGGCTTGGTTGCGGCGAGCGCCAGCACGCGCACCTTGCCGCCGCGCGCCATGCTCATGATCTCCGAGACGTTGGCGAAGAAGAGGTCGACATTGCCGGCAGCGACGTCGGCGATGGCCGGAGCTCCGCCGCGATACGGAACGTGAATGAATTTCAGCCCGCCCGCCTCCGCTGCGACGAATTCGGCCGCGAGCTGGTTGGTCGAGCCGAGCCCGGTCGACGCATAGCTCACCTTGCCGGGATTGGCCTTGGCGTAGGCCACGAGCTCGGGAATGGTCTTGAACGGCGCCTCCATGCGCACGATCAACGCCATCGGCACGCCGACCAGATTGCAGATCGGCACCAGCTCCTTGTCGAGATCGAGCGGGATCTGCGAGCCCGGCACCACCGGCCCGACAGCGAGCTGGCCCATGATGCCGATGCCGACCGTGTAGCCGTCCGGCTTGGACTCGGCGACCTGTTTCAGCGCGATGAAGCCGCCGGCGCCCGTCTTGTTGTCGACGATCACCGGATAGCCATGCTGACGCTGGATCGTGTCTGCCGCCAGCCGCGCAGCGATATCGGCCGTTCCGCCCGGCGCGTAGCCGACCAGGATCTTGATCGGCTGTTTGGGCACCCATTGTGCGAAAGCCGGCGCGGCGGCCAGAACCAGCGGAGCAGCAGCAAGCAGAGTTCGACGACGCAGCATGATGTTCCCTTCCCGCTGCGAGCCTCCAGCAAGCGTCATGCCGGGTCAAGAACGTGGCCGCTTGAGATGACATGAGCTTCAGGTACGCTCCGCGCCGCATGCCGCTTGCCCATCCCGCAGCCGACGTCTGGACGCTGCTCGCCGACGTGGCCGACGCGACGCCCGACGCACCCGCCTTCATCCACGGCGAGCGACGGCTGAGCTTCGCCGAGTTGCTCGACTGCTCGGCGCGTGCCGCGCAAGGCCTCGCCGATCTCGGCGTCGTGCCGGGCGATCGCGTGGCGCTGTGGCTGCCCAACATCCCGGCCTATCCGATCCTGTACTTCGCCTGCGCGCGGCTCGGCGCCATCGCCGTCGCAGTCAACACGCGCTATCGCGCCGTCGAGGTCGCCGACATCGTCGGCCGCTCGGGCGCCAAGGTGCTGGCCTGCGCGCCGGCCTTCCGCCGCATCGACTTCCTGTCGATCCTGGCCGGCATCGAGCCCGAGGCGCTCGACCGGCTGACCGCGATCGTCACGATCGGCGAGACGCCCGAACCGGTGCCGCCCGCCATAGAACATCGCCGGCGCGTGCCCTTCGACCGCCTGATGTCGCGCCCGCAGTTCGCCGGCAACCACGCCTCGGCCCGCATGCCCTGCAACATCTTCACGACCTCGGGCACGACCAGCTCGCCCAAGTTCGTGCTGCACCGCCAGGGCGCGATCGCAGGCCATGCCCAGCAGGTCGCGCGGACCTTCGGCTTCACGGCGCCCGAGACGCTGTCGCTCGCGATCCTGCCGCTATGCGGCGTGTTCGGCTTCAATCAGACCTTGGCCACTCTCGCCGCCGGCAAGCCGAGCGTGCTGGTCGAGTCGTACGAGATCGAGGAGATCGCGCGGCTGATCACCCGGCACAAGCCGACCACGATGTTCGGCAGCGACGACATGTACCAGCGCCTGATGGAGCTGATGCCGGGCCGCTGGCCGTTCCGCTCGATCAAATGGGCGGGCTATGCCGCCTTCAACGCGTCTCTGGAGGATCTGCCCGAGCGGGCGCAGCCGCGCGGCCTGCGCCTGGTCGGCCTCTACGGCATGAGCGAGGTCCAGGCGCTCTATTCCCGACAACCGCTGAAACTGCCCCTCGCCAAACGCAAGCTGGGCGGCGGCGTTCCGGTCTCGCGGCTCGCCCATGTGCGCGTGCGCGATCCGGAGACCGGCGAACTTTTGGGCCCAGGCCAACCCGGCATGCTGGAGATGGCCGGACCTTCGCTGATGGTCGGCTACTACGGCAACGAGCAGGCGACGGCGGCGGCGATGACACCGGACGGCTATGTGCGCACCGGCGATCTCGGCCAGCTCGACGGTCGCGGCGGCTTCACCTACTTGAGCCGCATGGGCGACGTGCTCAGGCTCTCCGGCTTCCTGGTCAATCCGCTGGAGATCGAGATGCACATCCAGAAGGTGCCGGGCATCGCCGGCTGCCAGACCGTCGCCGTGCCGCGGCCCGAGGGCGTGCGCGCCGTTGCCTTTGTCATCCTGGAACCCGGCGCAGCGCTCGACGAGGCGGCGATCATCGCCCACTGCAAGCACGGGCTCGCCAACTACAAGGTGCCGATGCGCATCTTGCCGATCGACTACTTCCCCAAGACGCCCTCGCCCAACGGCTTCAAGATCCAGCGCACCAGGCTGCGCGAGATGGCGGAGGCCCTTCTCCGTTCATAGGTGGGAGTGCGCACTCCGTGGCGCTCTTGTTCCTCTCCTCAAGGGGGCCCCTTGGGGGAGAGGAGCTTGAGAGCTGATCTTGAATCATGAGCGAGCCGGAGGCTCGCGGTCCGGAAGATTATGATTGCTTGCTGGCGATCGCGGCGCCCTGCGCCAGGGTCTCGAGCTTGGCCCAGGCGATGTCGCGGTGCACGCGGCCGCCCAGGCCGCAGTCGGTCGAGGCGATGACGCGCTCGCGGCCGACCAGCCTGGTGAAGCGGCCGATGCGTTCCGCCACCAGCTCGGGATGCTCGACGACGTTGGTGGCGTGGCTCACCACGCCGGGCAGGATCAGCTTGTCGTCGGGCAGCCTGGCGTCCTTCCACACCGCCCATTCGTGCTCGTGGCGCACGTTGCCCGCCTCGAAGGAATAGGCGCCGGCATCGATCCTGAGCATGGGCTCGACGATCTCGCGCATGGGAATGTCGGTCGTATGCGGGCCGTGCCAGCTGCCCCAGCACAGATGGAAGCGGATACGGTCCTGCGGCAAGCCGCGCAGCGCATGGTTCAGCGCCTCGATCTTGGGCATCGTGAACTTGCGATAATCCTCGGCCGTCGGCTCCGGATTGATCTGGTCGAAGTTCTCCGCGATGGCCGGATCGTCGATCTGCAGCACCAGGCCCGCCTCGATGATTGCCTTGTATTCCTCGCGCATGGCGTCGGCGCAGGCGAAGACGAACTCGTCGTCGCTCTTGTAGTGCTCGTTGCCGATGCGGGCGCAGCTCGCCGGCCCGATCGAGGTCATGAAGCCTTCGCTGACGTTGTTGGCCGCGAGTGCCGCCTTGAAATTGGCGATGTCGGCGGCGATCTCCTTGTGGCCGATGTAGCTGATCGGCCCGACGCAGAACGGCCAGTCGTGCGCGCGCGGACCGGTCGACACGCCGGAGTCGGGATCGCTGTAGGCGGCGGCGAAGCGCTGGCGGTCGCGCCGGTCGGCGAAGCTCGACAATACGGTGTTGCCCGGCGTCGAGCGCTTGGCCGGCATGTCGTAGAGGCCGAGTCCCTTCACCTGGAGGTTGGCCAGCCGCGAGAACGAATAGCTCCACCAGGCGCGGTAGTTGATCTTGTGGCCCATCGACTTGCCGTACTCGCCGTCGCCCGGGATCGTGATGCCGGCAGCCACCTGTCGGCGCACGACGTCGGCCACCGACTCCGTCAGCTTCTTCTGGAACGCGGCTTCGTCGACCGTGCCCGCTTCGCGCTTGGCGTTGGCCTCGATCAGGTCGTCGGGCCGCGGCAGGCTGCCGGCATGGCTGGTCTGGATGCGGTCGCTGCTGTTCTTCATGTCTAGCGTCCCTTGAACTTGCCCGGCTTGCGCTTCTCGGCGAAGGCGCGGGCAGCTTCCTGGAAATCCTCGCTGAGATAAAGCTTCTCGGGTGCGCCCATGTACATGACCTCGCGGCTCAGCCGATCCATGTAGTAGCGCCGCATGCGCACCGTCGAACGCACGCTGAGCGGCGGGTTCTTCAGCACCTGCCCGGCGAGCTCGCGCGCCACCTCGAGATACTTGCCCTTGGGCGCGACGCGATTGATCAGGTTGGCCTTGAAAGCTTCCTCGGCGGTGAAGAAGCGACCGGTGAGCGCCGCCTCCATCGTGAAGGCGCCGCCGCCGCGATAGTGCATCAACGCCCAGTACTTTCCGGCGCCCAGGCCGCGCGAGGTCTCGGTGATCTGGAACTGCGTGCCCTCCTCGGCCACGATCAGGTCGCACTCCAGCACGATGCCGACCGAAAGCCCCAGGACATAGCCGTGCGGTGCGGCGATCACCGGCTTCCAGTTCACCGCCTTGGTCAGAAGATCGGCCGAGTGCGTGCCGCGGCCCTGCGGCCCGCCGAGCTTCAGGAACTCCTCGCGACTGCGGAGCTGGCGCTGCTGCACGTCGGCGCCGCTCGAGAAGGCGCGGCCGTTGCCGCACAGGATGGCGATATGCGCTTCGTCGTCGGTATCGAAGCGGTGCAGCGCGTCGCCCAGAAGGCCGACGAGCTCGTCGGAGAAGGCGTTGAGCTTTTCGGGGCGATTCAGCGTGATCGTCACGACCTGACCGTCCTGCTCGTAGTTCACCAGCGCCATGTTTCCACCCTTTGCAGTCGCTTATCGGGAGCCATGGTGCCATGCTCGGCGGCAAAATTGGGAGGAAACCATGCAAATCGTCCGCAGGGCGGCAACGGTCTTCTTTTCACTCGCGCTGCTGGCCGCCCCTGCCCTGGCGCAGAAGAAGTACGATGCGGGCGCCAGCGACACCGAGATCAAGCTCGGTCAGACCATGCCCTACAGCGGACCTTTGTCGGGTTTCATCACTCTGGCCAGGGCCGAGATCGCCTACTTCCAGATGATCAACGACCAGGGCGGCGTGAACGGGCGCAAGGTCACCATGATCTCGCTCGACGACGGCTTCAGTCCGCCCAAGACGGTCGAGCAGACGCGCCGCCTCGTCGAGCAGGACCATGTGCTGGCGATCTCCGGCTCGCTCGGCACCTCGACCAACGCGGCGGTGCAGAAGTACCTGAACCAGAAGAAGGTGCCGCAGCTCTTCCTGGCGACCGGCGCCAGCCGCTGGAACGATCCGGAGACCTTTCCCTACACGATGACGCTGACGCCGATCTACCAGGCCGAGGCGCGTATCTACGCCACCTACATGCTGAAGGAGGTCAAGGATCCCAAGGTCGCCGTGCTCTATCAGAACGACGACTTCGGCAAGGATTTCCTGAAGGGCTTTCGCGACAGGCTGGGCGACAAGGCCGGCTCGATCATCGTGCGCGAGGTGAGCTACGAGGTGACCGACGCCACGGTCGATTCGCAGATCATCGACCTCGCCTCGACCAAGGCCAATGTCTTCCTCAACATCACGACGCCCAAGTTCGCCGTCCAGGCGATCCGCAAGGCGCATGAGCTCGGCTGGAAGCCCTTGCAGTTCATCGACAATCCCGCAGCGTCGATCGGCATCGTCATGCGGCCCGCCGGCATCGAAGCCTCCAAAGGCATCGTCTCGGCGGCATTCGTGAAGGACCCGACCGATCCGCAATACAAGGACGATCCGGAGTTCCTGACCTGGGTGGCGTGGATGAAGAAGTACTATCCCGCCGGCAGCCTCGAGGATCCGCAGAACGTCGTCGGCTACATCCAGGCACAGGCGATGGTGCAGGTGCTCAAGCAGTGCGGCGACAACCTCACGCGAGAGAACGTCATGCGCCAGGCCGCCAACCTGAAGGACTTCCATCCAGCGATGCTGCTCAAGGGCATCAACATGAACACCAGCCCGACCGACTATCAGCCGATGGAAGAAATGCTGCTGCAGCGCTTCAACGGCGAGCGCTTCGAGGTGTTCGGCGAGCTTTTGAGCGCCCGACAGTGAGTGAAACGGAGAACGGAGTTACCGCACATGGCCAAGCGCAAGAGCATCAACTATCCCGGGTTCAAGCACGAGAACCCGATCCCCAACGCCAGCCGCATCGGTAACATCCTGATGTCGAGCATCATCAGCGGCCGCG
>JAEZHS010000625.1 GCA_023436825.1 Pseudomonadota bacterium
CGGTGAAGTAGACATTGGGCGGTGCATTTGGACCGAACTCGCGCGGCGGCGTCGTGATGGTGGAAGGAGGGGTTGCCGGCCTGGGCGTCCCTGGGGGCGCCGGCGGCGGCTGCTGGGCGAAGGCCCGTCCGGCCACGACTGTTGCGGCGGTCACACCTGCCACACCGACGAGCGCGCGACGCGACAGCGTCGCTCCGCCCTTGTCGTCGAATTGCTTCGATGAGCTCATGAGCGTCACTCCCAACGGTTTTTCGTTGTGTGAACTTTATCAGGACGCAGAAGTACGCGGACGCATACCTAAGTGCGGCGAACTACTGCGGCTTCTTCTCCCAGCGCGCTGCAGCGGCATCGTCGCCTTCATGGGCGCCGACCCATTTCTCGCCGGCCGGAGTCTCTTCGAGCTTCCAGAACGGCGCCTTGGTCTTGAGCCAGTCTACCAAAAATTCGCAGGCCTCGAAGGCGGCCTCGCGATGCGGCGAGCCGACCGCGACCAGCACGATGCGGTCGCCGGCCTCCATCCTGCCGTAGCGATGCACAATGAGTGTAGCCTCGAGCGGCCAGCGCCGGTTGGCCTCGGCCTCGATGTCCTCGAGCGCCCTCTCGGTCATGCCGGGATAGTGCTCCAGGGTCAGCGCGTCGATGCGGTCGCGATGCAGGCCCTCGCGCACATGCATCTCGCGCACCAGTCCGACGAACACCGCGAGCCCGCCGATGCGCTTGTTGCCCTTGGTCAACCGGTCGAGTTCGGCGCCGACGTCGAAGTCGCCTTCCTGGACCCGCACCGCCATGTCAGCCCCCCGTGAAGGGTGGGAAGAACGCGACCTCGCGCGCGCCGGTGATCGGCACGTCGAAGGTCGCCGTGCGCTGGTCGACCGCCGCGCCGAACGCCGCGCCCTCTGCCAGGGCCTCGGCATGGCCGGCACTGCGGCTGCGCAGCCAGACGACGAGGTCGCCCACCGTCTTCACGTCAACCGGCGGCACTACCTCCTCGTCGGGCACGCCCACGGTTCGCTTCATCCAGGCGAAGTAACGGACCTTCATGTCGTGGGTCCCTCTTCGGCCATGTGGCGCAGGCCGGTACGCAGATAGTCGTAACCGGTGATCAGGGTCAGCCCGGCGGCTATCCATATCAACCCCACACCGATCTGGTGAACGATCGGCGGCACGGCGTCGCCCAGCAGCAGGATGGTGATCGCCCCCATCTGCGCGCCGGTCTTCCACTTGGCGAGCTGGCTCACCGGAACGCTGACATGCAATTCGGCCAGGAACTCGCGCAGGCCCGACACCAGGATCTCACGCGCCAGGATGATCAGCGCCGCCAGGACATTGATGCCGCTCAGCGTGCCGACGTCGACCAGCATCACCAGCGCGGCCGCGACCAGCAGCTTGTCGGCGATCGGGTCGAGGAAGCGGCCGAACCGCGAGATCTGGTGGTAGCGCCGGGCGAAATAGCCGTCGAACCAGTCGGTGATGCAGGCGATGGCGAACAGGCTGGCCGACACCCACTGCGCCCAGCCGTGATCGAGCCAGAAGCAGGCCACGACCAGCGGAATGGCGGCAATGCGCGACAGCGTCAGGACGTTGGGAAGATTGAGCATCAGCCCGTCCTTCTTAGCGACCGCCCCGGAAGTGGTCATGGATTTTCTGGGCGAGTGCGTCGGAGATACCCGGCACCGACTTGATGTCCTCGAGCGTGGCGACGGCTACCGCACGGGCGCTGCCGAAATGATGCAGCAGGGCGCGCTTGCGGCCGGCGCCGATGCCCGGCACCTCGTCGAGCGCCGACTTGGTGATGTCGGCGGCGCGCCTCGTGCGATGTGTGCCGATGGCGAAACGATGCGCCTCGTCCCGCAGTCGCTGCAGGAAATACAGCACCGGATCGCGCGGCTCGAGCGAGAAGGGCGCCTTGCCGGGCATGAAGAAGCGCTCGCGGCCGGCGTCGCGGTCGGGTCCCTTGGCGATGCCGACGATGGCGATGTCCTCCAGGCCGAGCTCGCCCAGCACCTGGCGCGCCACCTCGAGCTGGCCTTGGCCGCCGTCGATCAGCACCAGGTCGGGCCAGCTCTCGTCGTCGCGTTCGGGATCCTCGCGCAACGCGCGGCCGAAGCGGCGAGTCAGCACCTCGCGCATCATGGCGAAGTCGTCGCCCGCCGCGTCCTCGGTCTTGATGTTGAACTTGCGATAGGAATTTTTGACGAAACCGTCCGGCCCCGCGACCACCATGGCGCCGATCGGCGCGCTGCCCTGGATGTGGCTGTTGTCGTAGATTTCTATGCGTTCGGGCGGACCGTCGAGGTTGAACACACGGGCGACGCCCTCCAGCAGCTGGCGCTGCGTGCCGCGCTCGGCCATGCGCCGCGCCAGCGCCTCGCGGGCATTCACCACGGCCTGGTCGAGCGCATCCTTCTGGTCGCCGCGCTTGGGATGGCGGATCTCGACTTTGTGGCCCGCCGTCATGGCGAGCGCGCTTTCCAGCAACTCGGCCTCGGCGACGTCGTGGCTGGTCAGGACCAGCTTGGGCGCCTGCCGCGATTCGTAGAACTGGCCAATGAAGGCCGACAGTACCGCAGGCTCGTCGAGATCCCTGGTGTGGCTCGGGAAATAGGCGCGGTTGCCGAGGTTCTGGCCGGCGCGCAGGAAGAACACTTCTACGCAGACCTGGCCGCCCTCGGCGTGCACGGCGAAGATGTCGGCCTCCTCGATCGACGGCAGGCTGATGGACTGGTGCGACTGGATATGCGCCAGCGCGCGGATGCGGTCGCGCAGGACCGCGGCGCGTTCGAATTCGAGATCGACCGAGGCCTGCTCCATACGCTGCGACAATGCCTGCTGGACCTCGCGGTTGCGACCGCCCAGGAATCCGCGCACCTCGTCGACGATGCCGTCGTACTCGGGCTTGTCGATGCGGCCGACGCACGGCGCGGTGCAGCGCTTGATCTGGTACTGCAGGCAGGGCCGGGTACGGGTCGAGAACACGCCGTCCGAGCAGGAGCGCAACGGGAAGGCGCGCTGCAGGGCGTACAGCGTGCGGTTGACGGCGGTGGCCGAAGCGAACGGACCGAAATACTCGTTCTTCGGGTCGCGCACGCCCCGGTGCTTGGCGAGCTGCGGCCATTCGGTGTCGCGGCGGATGACGATATAGGGGAACGACTTGTCGTCGCGCAGCAGCACGTTGAAGCGTGGCTTGAAGCGCTTGATCAGGTTGTTCTCGAGAAGGAGCGCCTCGGCCTCGCTGTCGGTGACCGCGAACTCCATGGTCTTCGTACCCGAAACCATGCGCAGCAGGCGCGTGTCGAGCCGTGTCGGCTGGGTGTAGGCGGCGACGCGACTGCGCAGCGAGCGCGCCTTGCCGACATAGAGGACCTCGCCGTCGGCCGCGATCATGCGATAGACACCCGGCTTGCGCGGCAGGGTGTGCACGAACTCGCCGATGATGCGCATGCCGTCGGCCAGCGAGCCTTCGCTGGGCGGCGCCTCATCGGGTTTCAGATCGGTGTCGGTCGTTTGGTCGCTCACGGGTCCTGCCGCAACGCATGCCTACGCCGGCGCCGGGTTGCAAGACAGTGGCCACGAAGAGCCCTCGAGGGGCCCATGTGGGGAACTCTGTGAACAAGCCCGATGTCAGCTCACCGTTGCGCCATCGACACTGTATTGACTCAATCTAGGGGCGATGGCAGCGGACCGCTATTTAGGTGTTAATTGCCTGATTTCAATGCGGAATTTAACTTGGGGACGGTCTGAATATATCACTGGTGGCGGCAGACGTTCTCTTTTTGATCCGATCGTCTGCCGCGTTCCAATGTGTGGGTAAGTTCGGTCGCTTTACAGCACCGACAA
This sequence comes from Pseudomonadota bacterium, assembly GCA_023436825.1. Next base: position 3,838 of record JAEZHS010000625.1, read on the forward strand.
CATGCGTCCGACCAGCGGATGGCGCACCACATCCTTGTCCGTCAGGCGCACCACGGCGACGTCCTCGAGCCCTTCGAGACGCCGGGCGATGGCGGCCAGTCCCGACAGCTCGGGCAGCAGGTCGGTCTGGTCGGGATCGCCGGTCATCACCATCGTCGAATGCCAGCCCAGCCGGGTCAGCAGCATCTTCAGCTGACCGTAGGTGCAGTTCTGCGCCTCGTCGATCAGGACGAAGGCGTTGTTCAGTGTGCGGCCGCGCATGAAGGCCACCGGCGCGATCTCGATCGTGCCGTCGTCGAGGTTCTGGCGCAGACGCTTGGCGCCCAGCCGGTCGTTCAGGGCGTCCCATAGAGGGCGCAGATAGGGATCGAGCTTCTCGCGCATGTCGCCGGGGAGGAAGCCCAGGTTTTCACCGGCTTCCACGGCCGGCCGCGACAGCATGATGCGCGAGACAGTGCCGGCTTCGAGGGCCTCCACGGCGGCCGAGATCGCGAGGTAGGTCTTGCCGGTTCCAGCGGGGCCGAGAGCGACGGTCAGCGGCCTGGTGTCTATCGCCTCCATTAGGACGCGTTGGTTGTCGCTTCTCGGTCGGATTTTCCGGATATAGCTCTGATCTCGGTCGTTGGCCGGAGTGTGGTCGAAGACAAGGCTGTGAATACGGGCGCTATCGATGGCGTGCAGCTTGGCGCGGCGTGCGGCGCGTTTGGCCATATTCGTACTCCGGAGGCTTGCTTAGAGGAGCGGGAATCGAGCGCCGAAAAGCAAAACGCCCCCGCAAGCGGAGGCGTCGGCGATCGATGGTCAGGCGGAAGGTGAGGCTGACAGGGCACGCGGCGGAGGGTCCACCGGTGATCTGATTTCCGTCGGGGCACGAGCACCTCGGACGGATAAGCACCTCCTTCAGCTACCGAGGAAAGCGTACCCTGATTGGAGCGAGCCGGCCACAATATTGTGTGTCGGAACGCAAATATTCACACTATGGAAAGGGGTCTGTAATCCTGGCCGTCCGATCGTGGACCAGGCGCCCGGCGGCGTAGGTGGCCTGCACCGCGCGGTCGTCGCCGAGCGTCATCTGGATGAAGAGCTGCTCGGCGAAGTCGCGGGCGAAGTTCATGCGGAAGTCGATCAGCGGGGTCGAGCGCATGTCGAGCACGACCAGGTCGGCCTCCATGCCCGGGGCGATGCTGCCGATGCGATCGTCGAGATACATCGCCCGCGCCGAGCCGCGCGTGGCGAGATACCAGGCGTGGCCGGCCGACAGGGCCTGCTGGTTGAGCTGGGCGGCCTTGTAGGCCTCGCCCAGCGTCGCGAGGATGGAGAACGCCGTGCCGGCGCCGCCGTCGGTGCCGATGCCGACCCGCACCGGCCGCTCCGCCTCGAGAGCGCGCGCGAGGTTGAAGGCGCCGCTGCCCAGGAAGAAGTTCGAGGTCGGGCAGTGCGAGATGGCGGCGCCGCAATCGTGCAGACGCTGCAGCTCCGGCTCGCCGAGCCAGATGCCATGGCCGAACACGCCGCGTCGGCCGCAGAGCCCGTAATGGTCGTAGACGTCGAGATAGTGTCGCCGGTCGGGGAACAGTTCCTTGATCCAGTCGACCTCGGCCCGCGTCTCGGCGATATGCGTCTGCATCAGGCAGTCGGCGTGCTCGCGCCACAGTGCGCCGGCCATCGCCAGTTGCTCGGGTGAACTCGATCCGGCGTAGCGCGGCGTGATGGCGTAGAGCAACCGGCCGCGACCGTGCCATTTGGCGATCAGCGCCTTCGACTGGTCGTAGCTCGACTGCGGCGTGTCGGTGAGCGCTTCGGGCGCGTTGCGGTCCATCATCGCCTTGCCGGCGGCGAGCCTCAAACCGAGCTTCTCGGCTTCCTCGAACAGCACGTCGACCGAATGCGGATGGACGGTGCAGTAGACGCAGCTCGTCGTGATGCCGTTGCGCAGGCTCTCGCGCAGGAAGGTGCGGGCGACGGTGCGGGCGTATTCCTTGTCGGCGAATTTCAGCTCGGCAGGGAAGGTGTACTGGTTCAGCCAATCGAGCAGTTGCGCGCCGTAGGCCGCCATCATCGGCGTCTGCGGGAAATGCACATGGGTGTCGATGAAGCCCGCCGAGATCAGCGCATTCTTGCCGAAGTTACGGACCTCGATGCCGGGCGGCAGCTCGCTTGCCACGCGGCTGGCCGGTCCGAAGTGCGTGATGCGGCCCTCGTCCATGGCGACGATGGCATCGGGCTCGTGGACCATCGTCTTGTCGAGGCCGTCGCGGAACGGGTCTCCAGTGAAGGTAAGGGCGGGGCCACGGATGGCGGCGCGGGTTGGCGTATCGGGCATTCAGCCGCGACGTTGGCACCGAAAGTTTGTGTGGGAAAGCGGCAAGAGCATTGAACGGCCGTGCTACCTTCTCGGCATGTACTGGCAGCAGAGGCCGCGCCGTTGAACCACCACCAACTGTTCAAGGATCGTCGCGATATTCTTGCAGACCGGCCCGGGGCTTCATTCAAGAAGAGCACCCATCCCTCAGAAATCGCCGCTGCTCTCGATTCCCTGGGAGTCGTGATGCTGCGCGGCGCCCTGCCGTGGTGGATGCTGTCGAAGTCTCATCGGATCTTCAGGCGCTTCGTTGGCGATCTGGGCGGCAAGCCGCGGCTGCCAGTCTGGCATAGCGGCTTCGAGAACATCTTGGCGAAGGACGACTGGCCCGACACCAAGGGCGAAGATCGCGAAACGGACATCGGCAGCAAGCACATGCCGTGGGTCGTTCGCGACTACAATCGTAGCCCGGCGGCGATGGTCATCCGCGCGCTGCTGAAGTCGTGGGCGTGGCCGGTCGTCGAGGAGCTGTGCAAGTCGACCGACATCGCCATCCTGCTCGGGGCGTGCGTGGCGAGGCACACGATAGGCAAGACCGGCGCCTTCCCGGCGATACAGGACGCGAGCTCGGTTGGCCGGGATATCCCTTTCGCGATCTGGATTCCGTGTCATCGCATCGCCCTGGGGCGCAGTCCCGGGCTCGGTTT
>JAEZHS010000677.1 GCA_023436825.1 Pseudomonadota bacterium
CGTGAAGGGCGCGTGGACGAGGTCGAGGCCGAATTTGAGGCGCAAATGCTCGCCCACGAGATGCGGCGGCGTGCCGATGCCCGGGGAGGCGAAGGAGTGCCGGCCAGGGTTGGCCGTCACCAACGCCACCAGCTCGTCGACCGACCGGGCCGGGATCGACGGGTGGACGGCCAGGACGATCGGCGACGTGACGGCGATCGTGACCGGATCGAAGTCCTTGTAGGGGTCGTACGGCACGCTCGCGTACATCATCGGATTGACGATGACATTGGGCGGCACGACGACGAGGCTGTAGCCGTCCGGCGCCGACCGGGCGACGCGCCCCATGCCGATGTTGCCGCCCGCCCCGGGGACGTTCTCGACCAGGAATTTCTGCCCGAGCTCCTCCGAAAGCTTTTGCCCGGCCAGCCGGGCGAGGATGTCCGACGGTCCGCCCGGCGCGTAGGGGACGACGATGCGCACCATTCGGTCGGGATAGGCCTCGGCGAGAGCGGCCGGCACTGGCGCGAGCAGCGATGCAGCGGCGATCTGGAGCAGTCCTCTACGTCCAAGGGTCATGGGCCACCATGTGGTCAAATTGCCGGGTCGAACGAGGGATATCACCGCCGCGGGCGATCAGGTATCCTATCGCAGATGCGATTTCCATATTGGATTTGATATGTCACTCGATCTGCGCCACCTCCGGCATTTCCTCGTCGTAGCCGAGGAAGGGCATGTGACGCGCGCCGCCGAACGGCTCGGTATGCAGCAACCGCCGCTCAGTCAGCGCATCCGGATGATCGAACGCGAGGTCGGGGTGCAGCTGTTCCGGCGCATGCCTCGCGGCGTGGAACTCACCGAAGCCGGCCGAATCCTGCGCGACAACGTGAAGGCCATGCTCCAGCAATATGACCGGTCCCTGGAAGCGGCCCGGCGGGCGGCGCGAGGAGAGGAAGGAAACCTGCGGGTCGGCATGATGCCGACCGCGCCGTTCCATCCCTTCGTGCCGTCCACGGTTCGGGAATTCCAGGCGGCGTTCCCGAGGATCTTCTTGTCCCTCGACGAGTGCCTTCGAATGGAGGCGATCGATCGCCTGCAGAACGAGCAGATGGACGTCGCCTTCATGCGATCGTCGTTCAACCCGCCGCAGGGACTGGTCCTCTTTCAGTTGTTGACGGAGCCGATGATCGCGGCGCTGCCGGCCGGTCACTCCCTCGCCCGCCACGACGGCGGCAAGCCATTCGCGTTGAAGGACGCCGCCGACGAAACCTTCATCGTCTACGCGCGCCAGTCCGGGCCGGCCCTCTTCGAGGCCATGATGACGGCGTGCCTCAAGGCGGGCTTCACGCCGCGCATTGGGCAGGAAGCGCCGAGGATCGTCTCTGCCCTGAGTCTGGTCGCGGCCGGACTTGGCATCGCAATCGTGCCCCGCTCGATGCGCACCATGGCCTTGGACGGCGTGGTCTATCGCCCTCTCAGGGGATCCGTTCCCAAGGCGGTTCTGACGTTGGCATGCCGGCGCGGCGATCCGGCGCCAGCGGTGCGTAACTTCGTCAAGTTCGTCCGCCGGATGGCAAGCACCCAGCTCAGGTCGGCACCACCGCCATCGCCTGGATCTCGACCTTGGCCCGATCCTCGACCAGGGCCGTGACCTCGACCACCGCCATCGCCGGGAAATGGCGTCCCATGATCTCGCGATAGGCCTTGCCGATGCCTGCGAGGTTGCCGAGGTAGTCCCTCTTGTCGGTGAGGTACCAGGTCATCGACGTGACGTGCTCCGGCTTCGCGCCGGCCTCGGCCAGGACGTCCACGACGTTCTGCAAGGTCTGGCGGACCTGGCCGACGAGGTCGTCGGTCTCGAACTGGTTCTGGCCGTTCCAGCCGATCTGACCGCCGACGAAGACGAGGCGGCCCTGGGCCGCGACGCCGTTGGCGTAGCCCTTGGGTTTTGCCCAGCCGGCCGGTTGCAGGATCGTGTGCGTCGTCATGATTGACCTTGGTTCCTCAACAGAAAGCGCTGGATCTTGCCCGTCTGGGTCTTGGGCAGCGCGGTCGTGAACTTCACCGAGCGCGGGTACTTGTAGGGCGCGATCGTCGCCTTGACGTGATCCTGCAGGCGCTTGGCGGTTTCAGCGTCCGGGGCGACGCCGTCGGCCAGCACGACGTGCGCCTGGACGATCTGGCCGCGCTCGGCGTCGGCAATGCCAATCACCGCGCATTCAGCCACGTCGGCGTGGGTCAGGAGGGCGGCCTCGACATCGGGGCCGGCGATGTTGTAGCCGGCCGAGATGATCATGTCGTCCGAACGCGCCGCGATGTGGAGGTAGCCCGCCTCGTCCTGCACGAAGGAATCGCCGGTGAGGTTCCAGCCGTCGCGCACGTAATTGCGCTGGCGCTCGTCGGCGAGATAGCGGCAGCCGGTCGGGCCGCGCACGGCGAGCCGCCCGATCGTGCCGCGCGGCCCTTCCTTCATGTCGTCATCGACGACTCTCGCCTCGTAGCCGCGCACGGGCTTGCCGGTCGAGCCGGGCGCGAGGTCGTCGAGGCGGTTGGAGATGAAGATGTGCAGCATCTCGGTGGCACCGATGCCGTCCAGGATCGGCTTGCCGGTCCTGGCGAGCCAGTCGTTGAACACCGGCGCCGGCAGGGTCTCGCCGGCCGAGACGGCAATGCGCAGCGAGGAAAGATCGGCGCCTTTCTCCATGGCTGTCAGCATGGCGCGGTAGGCCGTGGGGGCGGTGAAGCTGATGGTGGCGCGATAGGTCTCGATGATCTCGACCATGTTCGCGGGCGAGGCGTTCTCGAGCAGCGTCGCCGCCGCGCCGAAGCGCAGCGGGAAGATCGCGAGCCCACCCAGGCCGAAGGTGAAGGCAAGCGGCGGGGAACCCACGAAGACGTCGTCCGGCGTCACGGCCAGCACGTCCTTGGCGTAGCCGTCGGCGATGATCAGCAGGTCGCGATGGAAGTGCATGGTGGCCTTGGGCACCCCGGTCGTGCCCGAGGTGAAGCCCAACAGGGCCACGTCGTCGCGTCCGGTAGCGACGGCTTCGAAGCGCACCGGCTTGGTGAGGGCGACGCGGTCGAGCTCGGCATCGTGGTTGGCCGTTCCGTCGAAGCCTACGACCTGCTCGAGGAAGCGGCTGTCCTTGGCGCAGGCCACCAGCTCATCCATCAGGCGCGTGTCACAGAGCGCCAGCGCGATCCTGGCCTTGTCGACGATCTGCGCCAGCTCGCCCGCGCGTAGCATGGGCATGGTGTTGACGACGACGGCACCGGCCTTGGTCGCCGCCAGCCAACAGGCGACCATGGCCGGATTGTTGGCGGCGCGCACCAGCACGCGATTGCCCGGCCGCACGCCGTAGTTTTCGACCAGCGCTCGCGCCAGCCGGTTGGTCCAGTCGGTCAGCTCCTTGTAGGTACGACGCCGGCCGTTGCCGATCAGCGCGGTGTTGTCGCCAAAGCCCTTCTGGACCATGCGGTCGGTCAATTCGACGGCGACGTTCAGCCTCTCGGGATAATCGAAGCCAGCCAGACAGAAGTCCGGCAATTCAGCCGCAGGCGGGAGGTTGTCGCGGCTGAACGTGTCGATATGCGCGCTCGGTCCCAGCATCGTCATGTCCCTTCGAACACCGGCGTCTGCTTGGCGACGAAGGCGCGGTACGCACGCTCGAAGTCGCGGGTCTGCATGCAGATCGCCTGGGCCTGGGCTTCCGCCTCGATCGCCTGGTCGAGCCCCATCGACCATTCCTGGTTCAGCTGGGTCTTGGTGATGCCATGCGCGAAGGTGGGGCCGGCGGCAATTCGACGGGCCATGTCCAACGCGTCGGCTTCCAGCGCCGCAGTCTCGATCAGTCGATTGTAGAAGCCCCAGCGCGCGCCTTCCGCCGCCGACATGCTGCGGCCGGTGTACAGAAGCTCGGCGGCGCGGCCCTGGCCGATGATGCGCGGCAGGATCGCACACGCGCCCATGTCGCAGCCGGCGAGCCCGACGCGCGTGAACAGGAACGCGGTCTTGGCATCGGGCGTGGCGATGCGTATGTCGGAGGCCATGACGATGATCGCGCCGGCGCCCACGGCGACGCCGTCGACCGCGGCGATGATCGGCTTGCCGCAATTGAGCATCGCCTTCACGAGATCGCCGGTCATGCGGGTGAAGGCCAGCAGCTCCTTCATCTCCATGGCGACCAGCGGGCCGATGATGTCATGCACGTCACCGCCCGAGCAGAAATTGCCGCCGTTGGGCAGGAACACCACCACGTCGACATCCTCGGCATAACGCAACTCGCGAAAGGTATCTCGCAACTCGGCATATGACTCGAAGGTGAGCGGGTTCTTGCGCTCGGGGCGGTCCAGTTGGACGCGCGCCACCTTGCCCTCGACCTGCCAGAGGAAGTGCTTCGGCTGGAAGCCCGCCATGTTGGTCATTCCCGTCCCTCCCAATTGCTGCGAAAGGCCTTCAGCATCGACGTGAGCTGCCGCGCGTCACTCTTGGTGACGTCGGCCAGCAATTCACCGACCCAGCGTTCATGCGCCGCCGCCATGGTGCGAAACGTATCCTTGCCGGTCTTCGTGAGCTGCACGATCGACGTGCGGCGATCGCCGTCGCGCTGGCCGCGCTGCACCAGGCCTTCCGACACCAGCCGGTCGACGATGCCGGTGACGTTGCCGTTGGAGACCAGCAGGAAGCGCGACAGGTCGCTCATCAGCATGCCGTCGGGCGTGCGGTAGAGCGCGGCCATGACGTCGAAACGCGGCAGCGTGGTGTCGAATTCCGTGTTCAGCCGCTCGCGCAGCTCGCCCTCGATGATGCGCGTGGCGCGCAGCAGCCGGATCCAGAGCCGAAGCTTCTCCTTGGAAGCGGAGAGCGGTCCGCTCACCACGTCTCGCCTCCTGACAAGGAAAGCGCCTGGCCGGTGACCGAGCCCGCCGCTTCGCTGCAGAGCCACAGCACGGCCGCCGCGACCTCCTTCGGCTGGATGAAGCGGCCCTGCGGGTTGGTGGAAGCGAGGTTGGCCCGCGCCTGCTCAACGGTACGGCCGGTGGTGCGGACGATGCGCTGCACTGATTCCTCCAGCATGTCGGTCTCGATGAAGCCCGGGCAGACGGCGTTCACGGTCACGCCCGATTTCACCGTCTCGGTCGCGAGGGCGCGCATCAGGCCGACGACGCCGTGCTTGGCCGCCACGTAGGGCGCCACGTACGCGTAGCCCTTCAGGCCCGCCGTCGAGGCGACGAAGACGATGCGACCGGCCTTGCGCTTGTTCATCCCGGCGAGTGCCGGCTTCACGGTCAGGAACGAGCCGGTGAGGTTGAGATCGAGGGCGCGCTGCCAGTCGGCGAGCGACGTCTTATGCGCCGGGCTGCTTTCGGCGCCGCCGGCGTTGGCCACGACGATGTCGAACGGTCCCCGCAGCTCCTCGGCTTCGGCGTAGAGAGCGGCCATTGAGGCCTCGTCAGTCACATCCGCCGCGATCGGAAATATCCGGGCATTTTCGCCGGCCACTCCTTCGAGCTTGGCCTTGCGGCGACCGCAGATAGTGACGGAAACGCCCGCTTCGGCGAGCGCCAGTGCGATCGCCCGCCCGACGCCCGTGCCGCCGCCGGTCACCAGTGCATGCTTGCCCAGAATCATACCTTTAGCCCCATGGTCGCACCGCCGCGGTCGGCCAGCCGATAGAGCTGGTCGCGGCCGTTGAGATAAGGATCGGGCCACGTCACGTCGCGATCGCCGAGCTGCACCGCGGCATGTAGGGTCCAGTAGGGATCGGCGAGATGCGGGCGCGCCAGACAGACGAGGTCGGCGCGGCCGGCCAGCAGGATCGAGTTGACGTGGTCGGGCTCGTAGATGTTGCCCACCGCCATGGTGGCCATGCCAGTCTCGTTGCGGATGCGGTCGGAGAACGGCGTCTGGAACATGCGGCCGTAGACCGGGCGGGCGCGGATCGAGGTCTGGCCGGCCGACACGTCGCAGATGTCGACGCCGGCCGCCTGCAGCAGCCGCGCGATGTCGACGGCCTCTTCCGGCGTCACGCCCTCGTCGCCCAGCCAGTCGTTGGCCGAGATACGCACGGAGATCGGTTTGTGCGCCGGCCAGACGGCGCGCACGGCACGATAGACCTCGAGCGGATAGCGCAGGCGGTTCTCCAGCGAGCCGCCATAGTCGTCGGTGCGGTGGTTGGTGATTGGCGTGATGAAGGACGACAGGAGATAGCCGTGCGCCGCATGGATCTCGAGCATGTCGAAGCCGCAGCGTGCGGCCATCTCTGCGGCAGCCACGAACTGCTGCTTGATCCGCGCCATGTCGGCGCTGTCCATCGCCTTGGGCACCTGGTTCTCCGCCGACCACGGGACGTCGGACGCCGCCATCAGCGGCCAGTTGCCGCTTTTAAGCGGCGCGTCGATTTGCTGCCAGCCGAGCTGGGTCGATCCCTTGGCGCCCGAATGGCCGATCTGGGCGCAGATCTTGGCCTCGGTCTCGCCATGCACGAAGTCGACCAGGCGCTTCCAGGCGACCTCGTGCTCGGGGGCATAGAAGCCGGTGCAGCCCGGCGTGATGCGGCCCTCGGGGCTGACGCAGGTCATCTCGATATGGACCAGCCCCGCGCCGCCCTTGGCGCGCTCGGCATAATGGGCGAAGTGCCAGTCGGTCGGGCAGCCGTCGACCGCCTTGTACTGGGCCATCGGCGAGACGACGACGCGGTTCTTCAGTTTGAGCTCGCGCAGCTGGAAGGGCGCGAACATCGGCGCGCGCCGCAGGTTGTCGGTGTTGCCGGCGCGGCGCTGGAACCACGCTTCGGCGCCGCCCAGCCACTCGGGGTCGCGCAGGCGCAGGTTCTCGTGGCTGATGCGCTGCGAGCGGGTCAGCAGCGAGTAGTTGAACTGCACGGGATCGAGATCGAGGTAGCGTTCGACCTCCTCGAACCATTCCAGCGAGTTGCGGGCGGCGGACTGCAGGCGCAGCACCTCGGTACGGCGCGCGCTCTCGTACTTCTCGAACGCTGCGGTGAGGCCGGGCTCGGAATGCAGGTAGTCGGCCAGCGCCACGGCGCTCTCGAGGGCGAGCTTGGTGCCTGAGCCGATTGAGAAATGGGCGCTTGCCGAGGCGTCGCCCAGCAGGGCGAGGTTCCTGTGCGACCAGCGCTCGCACAGCACGCGCGGGAAATTGATCCAGGCCGAGCCGCGCAGATGGCCGGCATTGGACATCAGGCTCTGGCCGCCGAGATAGCGGGCGAAGATCCGCTCGCAGGTAGCGATCGACTGCTCGCGCGTCATCTCGCCGAAGCCCCACGCCGCCCAGGTCTGCTCGCTGCATTCGACGATGAAGGTCGCCGTCTCGGGCTCGAACTGGTAGGCGTGCGCCCACACCCAGCCGTGCTCGGTCTCCTCGAAGATGAAGGTGAAGGCGTCGTCGAACTTCTGGCGGGTGCCGAGCCAGACGAACTTGCACTTGCGCACGTCGATGTCGGGCTTGAAGACCTCGGCGAAGGCCGCGCGTGAGCGCGAGTTGAGCCCGTCGGCGCCGATCACCAGGTCGTGGCTCGCCATGAAGGGCTTGGGGTCGTCGATCTCGGTCTCGAACTCGAGCTCGATGCCGAGGTCGCGGGCCCGCCGCTGCAGCAGCAGGAGCAGCCGCTTGCGGCCGATGCCGCAGAAGCCATGGCCGGTCGACACCGTGCGCACGCCTTTGTGGATGACGGCGATGTCGTCCCAGTAGGCGAAGTATTCGCGGATCCAGGCGGCGCTCACCGCGTCGTTGGCCGCGAGATTGTCGAGGGTTTCTGCCGACAGCACGACGCCCCAACCGAACGTGTCGTCCGGGCGGTTGCGCTCGAACACGGTGATCTCGTGCCCGGGGTTGCGGCGCTTCATCGAGATGGCGAAGTAGAGGCCGGCGGGGCCGGCGCCGAGAACAGCAACCTTCACCTCAGCTCTCCTTCCTCGGAGCGCGGACCTGGAGGT
>JAEZHS010000758.1 GCA_023436825.1 Pseudomonadota bacterium
CGCCCAGCCACAGGCTGCGCCAGAAGGCCGAGATGAACTCGGGATAGCGGCCGATGGCGTAGAACCAGCGCAGCGACCAGCGGTCGGTCGGGAACGAGAGATAGCCCTCGGGCGTGAAGGCGACGAAGCAGACGACCAGAATGGGCGCCAGCATGAAGATGACGAACAGCGTGTGGTAGGCGAGTGCGATCGGTCCGTTTCTGCTCATCCGAACACCTGTGCGTAGCGGCGTTCGACCAAGCGGCTGGCGCCGACCACGATCGCGACCAGGGCGGCCAGCAGCAGCACGGCGACTGCCGCGCCCAAGGGCCAGTTCAGGGTGTTGAGGAATTCGTCGTAGGCCAATGTCGAGGCGACCTTCAGACGTCGGCCACCGATGATGGCGGGCGTGGCGAAGGCGCTGGCCGCGAGCGCGAAGACGATGATGGCGCCCGACAGGATGCCCGGCATGACCTGCGGCAGCACGATGCGGCGCAGCACGGTGAAGGGGCCCGCCCCCAGCGCCACTGCCGCGTTCTCGACCTGCGGGTCGAGGCGCTGCAGGGCCGCCCACACCGCCAGCACCATGTAGGGCATCAGCACGTGCGTCAGCGCCACGATGACGCCGGTCTCGGTGAACATGAAGGGCAGCGGAGCGGAGATCAGGCCCATCGACACCAGCGCCTTGTTCACGAGACCCGAGTTGCCGCCGAACAGCAGCGCCCAGCCCAGGGTGCGTGCGACGACGGAGATCAGCAGCGGCCCCAGGATCACCAGCAGGAAGAGGCCGCGCCACGGGCTCTTCATGCGGTTCAGGATGTAGGCCTCGGGTGCGCCCAGCAGGGCCGCAAGCAGGGTAACGAAGAAGGCGATGCGGAAGGTCCGCCAGAACATCTCCAGGAAGTAGGAATCGGTGAAGACCTCGTGCCAGTTCTTCAGCACGAACACGGGCTCGATGCCCTTGTACTGGCCCCAGTCATGGAACGAGAGCAGCACGGTCATCACCAGCGGCACGATCACGATGGCCGCGAACAGCAGCAGTGCCGGGAGGCTGAGGAGGTATGGCGTCTTTGTCATCCCGGAAGTGCTCACGCCTTCGCCCACGCCAGATGCACGGCCTCACCTTCGCCAGGCATTGTCTCGCCGGTGTTCTGGCGGATCACCGTCATCAGGCCGTCCGCGGTCTCGACCTGGTAGAGCCAGTGGTTGCCCTGGAAGATGCGCGTGCGCACCTTGCCGGCGAGTCCCGTGCTCGCGAACGAGATCTTCTCCGGCCGCACGGTGCTGCCGTTCACCAGGTTGGTGCGGCCGAGGAAGCTCGCCACGAACGGCGTCGCCGGCCGCTCGTAGGCCTCGTGCGGCGGGCCGATCTGCTCGGCGCGTCCATGATTCATCACCACCAGCCGGTCGGAGAGCGCCATCGCCTCGGCCTGATCGTGCGTCACCAGGATGGTGGTCGTGCCGACCGTGCGCTGGATCTGGCGCAGTTCGATCTGCATCTCCTCGCGCAGCTTGGCATCGAGATTTGAAAGCGGCTCGTCGAGCAGCAGGATCTGAGGGCGGATCACCAGCGCGCGCGCGAGCGCCACGCGCTGCTGCTGGCCGCCCGACATCTGGCGCGGATAGCGGCCAACAAAGGCGCCGAGGCCGACCAGCTCCAGCGTCTCGCCGACGCGCCGGGTACGCTCGGCCGGGGCGACGCCCTGCATCTCCAGGCCGAAGCCCACATTCTCGGCCACGGTCATGTGCGGGAAGAGCGCGTAGCTCTGGAACACGATGCCGAGCCCTCGCTTGGCGGGCTTCACGGCGAGGAGATCGCGGCCTTCGAGGCGGATAGCGCCCGCGGTCGGCTCGACGAAGCCCGCGATCATCTGCAGGGTCGTGGTCTTGCCGCAGCCCGAGGGGCCTAGCAGCGAGACGAACTCGCCCTTCTCGACCGCAAGCGTCAGCCCATCGACCGCGACATGCGTGCCGAAGCGCTTGCTCAGGCCTTCGAGGGAGAGAAATGACATCAGCAGCGGACGGTGATCACCGCTCCACCTCGCGGTTCCAGCGCTTGGTCCAGTCCTCACGCTGGGCGTTGATGACGTCCCAGTCGGGCGAGATGATCAGCTTGGCACGCTCACCGACCGGCGCCATCTTCAGCTCCGGCATGTTGACGTCGACCTTGGTGTTGACCGGGCCGTTGCCCATGTCCTTGGCCAGCACGGTCTGCACCGGCGCGGAGATCAGCGCCTTGATGAACTCGTGCGCCAGCGGGTTGACGTTGGCCTTGGCGACCGGGCAGGCCGAGGCCAGCAGGATCGGCGCGCCTTCCTTGGGATAGATGAAGTCGACCGGGAAGCCGGTGTTGGCGAAGGCCTGCACGCGGCCGGTGCCCCACACCGCGATCTGAGCCTGGTTGGACTGGAAGAGCTCGGTCATCTTGCCCGGCGAGGGCTCGTAGACCAGCACGTTCGGGTTCACGTCGTTCTTCATCACCTTGAAGCCCGGCTCGATGTTCTTCTCGCCGCCGCCGTTCATGCGGGCGAACATCATCAGCGTATAGAGGCCGTAGGTGTTGTTGATCGGCGGGATCACCAGCAGCTTCTTGAACTTCGGATCCTTCAGGTCGTTCCACGAGGTCGGCGTCGCCCAGCCCTTGTCCTTGAAGGTCTTGGTATTGATCATGAAGCCGGTGCCGGTCTGGCCGACGGCGACCGCCTTGTCGTCCTTGAACAGGGCGGCTGGGTAGAGCTGGCTCTTGTCGAGGCCGTCGATCTTGGCGCAGAAGCCGAGCTGGATCGCCTGGTACATCGGGCCGTCATCGACGATCGCCACGTCGATCACCTGGTTGGCCTTCTGGGCCTGCAGCTTGGCCAGCGTATCCGTCGAGTTGCCGGCGACGTACTCGACCTTCACGCCGTGCTTCTGCTCGAAAGCCGGGATCATCTCCTTGCGCAGCGTCTGCTCCCACGAGCCGCCATAGGCCGCCACGGTGAGCGTCTTGGATTGTGCGAATGCCGCGCCTGCGGCGAGCAGTACCGCCGCGCCTGCGAGCGCGGCGCCATGGATCGAACGCCCCATAACCCCTCCTGTCGCGGCACCGTTCTGCCGCGGCGCCAATGTTTTCGGTCTGTGATCGCGGCGTCAAATTCGAAATCTCTGCCGCCTCCATAACAAGATGTTATAAAACGCCATGCGCGGCCTCAATCCCCGCCAGATCGAGGCGTTCCGCGCCGTCATCCTGACCGGCGGCGTCGGCGCCGCGGCGTCGCTGATCAATGTGACTCAGCCCGCGGTCAGCCGCATGTTGCGCGACCTGCAGAGCCACCTTGGCCTGACGCTGTTCGAGCGCCGCGGCACCGGCCTGGTGCCGACCAGCGAGGCGCTGTCGCTCTATGCCGAGGTCGAGCGCGCCTTCGTCGGGCTGGAGCGCATCGAGCAGATGGCGACCGAGCTGCGCACGAGGCGGGCGGGCTTTTTGCGCATCGCGGCCCTCCCCGCGCTCGCCAACGGCTTCCTGCCGCGCTTCGTGGGAGAGTTCCTGAAGGAGCGGCCCAAGCTCGACATCGTACTGTCCGGCCTGGTGTCGCATGCCGTTCTGGCCTCGGTGGCGCAGGGCCAGAGCGACCTGGGTTTCGCCGAGGCTTCGATGGAGCATGCCAACGTCGATCGCGAAGGCATGCCGCCCGCGCCCTTCGTCGCCGTCCTGCCCGAGCGCCATCGCCTGGCACGCAAGAAGAGATTGGGGCCGACCGACTTCGAGGGCGAGAACTTCATCTCGCTCGGGCCCTCGACGCTGTCGCGCTTCCGCATCGACCGCGTCTTCGCCGAGCATGGCGTGACTCGCATCCTGCGCATCGAGACGCCCCTGTCGGAGATCGCCTGTGCGCTCGCGGGTTCGGGCGCCGGCGTGGTGCTGTGCGAGCCCTTCACCGCCACCGAATATTCGACGCGCGGCATCGTGGTGCGCCGCTTCGATCCCCAGATCGACTTCGAGTTCGCGGCGCTCCTGCCGGCCCAACGCAGCGTGCCGCCGGTGGCACGCGAGTTCATCGACGGCTTCAGGGCGCACGTCTCGGCGTTCCTGCGACGCGGTCCGAACATGAGCAGCGCGGTCTACCGCGCTGAAGTGAGCAGAAACGTCAGCTCGTGCTTGTTGTGGTGAAGGTGCAGCACCTGCGCGCCGGGAATGGCGGCGAACGCGGCCGCCGCCTCATGATCGGTCTCGCCCTGGAACTTGATTGTGCAGACGAAGTTGCGCACCAGGCCGGACGACCGCCACGTCTCGACCAGCCGCAGCAGCCGCGCCGGATAGCAGACGATGTCGGAGAAAAGCCAGTCGACGGCGCCGACGGCGGCGGGCGCGAGGGCAAAGGCGCTCTCGCCGCGCCACTCGACGCCCGGCATCGCCGCCACCCTGGGCTCGAGCGGCGCCTTGTCGACGGCGAGTACCGTCGCGCCGAGACCCGCCAGCACCCAGGTCCAGCCGCCCGGCGACGCGCCGAGATCGAGACAGCGTTCGCCCGGCCCCGGCCAGCGCCCGAGGCGGACCAGCGCTTCCCAGAGCTTCAGATAGGCGCGGTTTGGCGGGCCAGTCCTGTCCTCGACGAAGGCCACCTCGCCGTTGGCGAAGGGCGAGCTGCAGCGCGCAGCCGCCAACAGGCGGTCCGCAGCCAGCAAGGTCCATGACCCGAGCGGCGCCGACGGCGCCTTCGCCGGAAACACGACGGGCTTGGCCGAGACGTGCGGCAGACGTTCGTGGATCAGCGCCGCCCGCCGATGATGCAGCGGCGCATACATCGCCCAATTGCGCTGGATGTCGCGCAGCGCCTTGGCCGCACTGCCGATCGATTCGACCGGAAGCTCGCGGCAGTCGTACCAGACATTGGCGGCCCAGGCTGCGGCGACTGCAGCGCCTTCGCACACGAACAGCCGCTCGTGCCGATGCACGACGGTCGCGCCGCCACGACGCAGCTCCTCCTGCAACTGATCTGTAAAGCCCTCGGCGGCGAGGTAGGCAGTGGTCATACGGGGCAACCTAATCCATCGCCCATCGTTCGCAGGCAAGAGATTCCGGAGGATCATCATGGCCAAGGCATCGATGGCCCAGCGCAAGACCATGGGCCGCGTCATGCACGAGTACGCCCATGGCGAGCTGAAGAGCGGGCGACGCGGCAAGGGCGGCAAGGTGAAGAGCCGGCGTCAGGCGATCGCCATCGCGCTCGAGGAGGCTGGCGCTTCCAAGTACGAAAGCAAGGAGAAGAACCGGCGCAACCTCGCGCGCACCAAGCGCAAGGAGGCGACCGGCCGCACCGCCCAGCAGGAGACCGAGGGCAAGGCCCGCGTCGGCGCTCTCAGCAAACGCGAAAGCTCGCGCGCGATGGGCGGCCAGAACGCCAAGACGACGACACGACGCTCGCCCCGTCGGCGCAACGCGCACCGGGCCTCGTGATGAACGGGCCGCAACGCATCGTCAACATCGCCAACCTCGCGCTGCGCGACGGCGGCAACGGCGAGGGTTTTCAGGCCAAGCTCGGCCGGGCCGGGCCGTTGCTCGGACTTAAGCGGCTGGGCTGCTCGCTGACCATCGTTCCGATGGGCAAGCGCGCCTGGCCGTTCCATCGCCATCATGTGGGCGACGAGCTCTTCTACATCGTAGCCGGCAGCGGCGAGGTGCGCCTGGACGACCAGACCGTCCCCATCCGTGCCGGCGATCTGATCGCCAATCCGGCAGGCGCCGAAGCCCATCAGATCGTCAATACCGGCGGCAGCGAGCTCAGCTATCTCGCCATCTCCGACATCAATACCGTCGACATCATCGAATACCCGGATTCGGGCAAGGTGGGGCTGGCCGCCGGCGTGAAGGACGGCGACCTGTCGAGCGCGCGCTACAAGGCACTCGGCCGCGTCACCCCTGCCGACTATTTCGACGGCGAGACGGCCGGTTCGTGAGCAAGCGCGGCTTGCGGACTTCAAGTATTTTCAATCTCTCCGCAAGGGACAACCCATGGCTCGGCTGGCAAAGCCTGTGCTACCGTTTCCGAAGTAGGAGGAGGTACACATGCTTACCAGAAGAATTCTGATCGCCACTTCGTTGGTCGGTTCGATGCTCGTGACAGGCTCGGCCTTCGCGCAGGATGGTCAAGCGATCGTCGGCATCTCGACCGTTACCACCTATTCGGCCGATGCGCGCATCACGGCCGTCGACCCCAACGCCCGGACGGTGTCGCTCGCCTTCACCAACGGCGCCACCGCGACCCGCCAAGTGAGTCCGGCGGTTGCGAATTTCGCACAGACCAAGGTGGGCGACATGGTCTCGCTCGCCTTCGAGGACAGGCTCACCTTCGTGCTGTCTGGCCCGAACACCAAGACGCCGAGCGATCGCGACATGAACGTGACCGTGGCGACGCGCGGTAGCGGCAATGTCGCGGGTGCCTCGGCCGGCCAGGCGGTCGCCACCTGGTGGGTCACCGCCGTCAACCCGTCGGCCGGCACGATCTCGCTGATCAATCCGGGCGGCGGCGAGGTCCGTACCTACAACGTGACCACGCCGGAGGGCCGCGCCCAGCTGCCGCGCGTGAAGCCGGGCGATTCGGTGACGGCGATCAACAGCAGCGTTGCCGTCATCGCCATCACGCCGAAGTCGTAGGACAGTCAGTCGGCGCTCCTGGACAGCGATCCACGCACGCTCATGCTGAGGCCGCGAATATCGAGGGTGACCGCCTCGGCGGTCACCCGTCCGCTGACTTGCGCTTCGTTCATCGCACAGCCGTTCGCCTCGTAGATGCGTACTCTGCCGCTGACAGCGCCGGCCGCGTCGACCGGCAGCGAGATCGGCGTCGTCCCGCATGTCGGACGGACGAACTGCCCCGTCAGCCGCCCCTGAGAAACGCGCAGATCGGCACTAAGCGGCCGAAATCCCGACTGCCCACCCGGCACCGAACTGGACAGTGCCCCTGAATAGGCACCTTCAAAGCCGCCGGCGGCAGGTGCATCCAGTGCCTGCCCACCCTTGGTCAAGGTGCCGCGGATGGAGATGCCGGGACCACGCAGTTCGAGCAGAATGCCCTGACTGGTCACGCATCCGCTTGCCGTGGCGTTGGCTGATGCGCATGTCATCGTGTCCGGCAACCGGACAGTGCCGCCGATCTCACCTGCCGACGACACCGTCAGCGAGATCGGGACGACGCCGCAGTGCTGATAGATGGCTGCCCCCGTAACTTCCATCGAAAGCGGATGACGGCGGCTGGACCGCATGCGCCTTGGCTTCCTCGTCGATCTTCGGTGGTTCGACCGTCTCGCGCCTGGCCTGTGCGTCGGCCGCCGCCTGTCTCGCCCGCGCCTCCGCGTCAGCCTTGCGGCGCACCTCAGTGTCGCGGCGCGCCGCGTCGGCCTTGGCCTGCCAGCCAATGCCGCCGGCAGGAACTCCTTGAGAGCGACCTCGCGATTGAGATGACGATCGCGGGCCCGATAGGTGATGCCGAAGCCGCCCTGCCCCAGCACCTCCTCGATCTCGTAGCGGCCGACCATGCGTCCCGCCGGTAGAGCCACGTAGTCGACTCTGGTCGAGCGATCCAGGGAAGGGCGGCCGGCATCGGTCATGGCATGCCGAAAGCCTGCCATGCGGCTCCGTCGCCAGCAATATCTGCGCCGGTCCCGCGCCTATGGGACGTCGCTGCGCTGGCCGGGGGGCGGCAGGGTGTTCGCCGGCCGCCGCTCGGCCCGCGACGACAGCGTGCCGCGGAAGCGCACGTCGGCGCCGTGCAGGTCGAGCGTCAGCGTGCTGCCGACGATGCGACCGCTCGCCGAAGCAGCGTTGGTCGCGCAACCTGCGGCCTCGGGCAGGCGCAGGCTGCCGCTGACCGTGCCGACAGCATCGACCGCCAATGAAACCGGCAGGCTGCCGCAAGCCGGATGAACGATCCGGCCGACGAGCTGGCGGCCGGCAAGGCGCAGGTCG
>JAEZHS010000236.1 GCA_023436825.1 Pseudomonadota bacterium
AAGCAATGCCGTCACTCTATCCCGGCCAGGGCAGCGACCAGGTCTTTACATTGGTGAAGCTCTTCATGGCTTCAAGGACTCCCTCCTTGTAGCCGAGGCCTGAATCCTTGATGCCGCCGAACGGCGACATCTCGATGCGATAGCCCGGAACCTCCCAGACGTTGACGGTGCCGACCTGCAGCTCGTCGACGAAGCGGGTGATGTAGTCCAGGCGATCGGTGCAGACGCCCGACGACAGGCCATAGGCCGTGCCGTTGGAAACCTTGATCGCGTGGTCGATGTCCTTCACCCGGATGACCGGAATGGCCGGGCCGAACGTCTCCTCGCGCACCAGCTCGCACGCCGGGTCGACATGATCGACAACGGTGGGCGGAAACAGCGCGCCGCGGCGGTCGTTGCCGTGCAGCAGCCTGGCGCCGTGCCTGGCGACGGCATCGCTGACCCGGTTCTGGAAGAGCGTGGCAGCGCGCTCGTGGATCACCGTGCCGACGTCGGTCTCGGGATCAAGCGGATCGCCTGCCCTGAGCTTCTTCGCCTTGGCCAGCACGCGCTCGACGAAGGCGTCGGCCACGCTCTCGACCACGATGATGCGCTTCACTGCGGTGCAGCGCTGGCCGGAGTTCTTGGTGGCGCCGGCGACGGCAAGCTCGGCTGCCTTGTCGAGGTCGGCATCCTCCATGACGATCAGCGGATCGTTGCCGCCGAGCTCCAGCACCAGCCGCTTGTAGCCCGCGGTGGCGGCGATATGCTTGCCGACGCGCACCGAGCCCGTGAAGGTTACAAGGTCGGCGTGCGGATCGGTGATCATGGCGTCGCCGATGTCCGACGGATTGCCGGTGATGACCGACAGCATCTCGGGCGGCAGGCCCGCCTCGTAGAGCGTGTCGGCCAGGAACAGCGCGGTGAGCGGCGTCAGCTCGGTCGGCTTCAGCACCACGCAGTTGTTGGTGGCGAAGGCCGGCGCCAGCTTGTGCGCCACCATGTTGAGCGGATGGTTGAACGGCGTGATCGCCGAGATGGCGTTGAGCGGCTGGCGCAAGGTGAAGATCTTGCGCGACTTGCCGTGCGGGGTGAGATCGCAGGAGAAGGTCTGGCCGTCGTCGAGCAGGCAGAGCTGCCCCGCGAAGGTGAAGACATCGAAGGCGCGGCCGACCTCGTACAGCGAATCCTTCAGGCAGAGGCCCGATTCGAGCGTGATCAGGCGCGACAGCTCTTCCTTGCGGGCGACCAGGAGCTCGGCCGTCTTGAGCATGATCTGCTGGCGCTGGTAGCGCGTCAGCTTGGGCTTGTAGGCGTGGGCGATGCGGAAGGCCTCGGCGACCAGTTCGGGCGTGGCCCGTGGCACGCTGCCGACCAGCCGGTTGTCCCACGGGAAGCGGACTTCCAGGCGAGCCTTGGTCTCGACCTTCTTGCCGGCGATGCGCAGCATCTCGTGCCGGACGTCGCCCCGGATCATCGTGTCCATGATTGCTTCCTTCTAAGCGACGAGATTGAGGGCAAGGTCGAAGGCATCGAAGTTGCGCCAATGGCGCGATGCGCCGTCGGCGGCGAGCTTGCGATTGCAGAGCAGCGGCACCTTTTGCTCGGAGATGCCGCCATGGCTGCGCAGCGGTTCGGTCAGGCCCGACAGATCGTGGCGCGACGCCGAGGTGCCCAGCACCTTGTGCTTGGGCGAGACGACGACGAGGTCGCCCAGGCGGTCGGCCGGCAGTTCGAAGCGCGCCGCGGCCTCCTGCTTGGAAAGGGCCGCCTCGATGCCCGGCATGGTCTCGAGCTTCGCGGCCATCGCCTCGGCCGTCGTGCCCGCCGGCAGGTAGACCACGGCGAAGGAGCCCAGCGCGCCGTGATGCACGACATAGGGATCGGTGATGGGCAGGATGACCCGGGCCTTGTCCTTGCCCAGCCAGCCATCGAACACGTCCTGCAGGTAGATGACGTCGGGCTGGCCGTCGGCGCCGAACTTGGCGTTCATGCCGTGGTCGGCGGTCAGCGCGACGGTACAGCCCATGGCGTCGAGCTTGGCCATGTAGCCGTCCATCATGGCGTAGAAGTCGTTGGCGACCGGCGTGCCGGGGGCGTGCTTGTGCTGGATGTAGTCGGTGGTCGACAGATACATGATCTGCGGCCGGTCGCGTTCCATGATCTTCACGCCGGCGGCGAACACGAACTCCGAGAGGCCCGCACTGTAGACGTCGGGCACGGCCATGCCGACCAGCTCGTTCACCTTGTCGATGCCATTCTCGCTGAGCGTCGCCTTGTCGGACTTCTCCGACGAGAAGCTGCAGGCCTTGCCGGCGCCCAGCTCCAAGCCCTTGCCCAAAAGACCGCGCAGCTTGTCCTTGGCGGTGATGACGGCGATGCGGCAGCCGGCGCGCTGGAAGGACGGGAACAGCGTCTCGATCCGCAGGAACTTCGGATCGTTCATCATCACCTCTTTCCCGCTGTCGGGATCGAGAAAGTAGTTGCCGCAGATGCCGTGCTCGGCCGGCGGCCGCCCGGTGACGATGGACAGATTATTTGGGTTGGTGAAGGAGGGCACGACGCAGTCGGCCAAAAGGTTCGTGCCCTGGGTCAACACCTTGCCGAACCAAGGCGCGCGGCCGGCCTCGATGGCGCGCTCGATGTAGCCCGGCTCCGAGCCGTCGACGCAGACCACGACGGCGGGCTGGCGCGGCAGGCGGTAGCGGCGGCCGTTGACGGCGATCTCGCCAACGCCCCCCTCCTTGTTGGTGGTGTTCAAGCTGTCGGGTGCCATGCGTACCTCCCTACTCCGCCGCCAATGCCGGGCCGCCGTTGCTCACGCGCATTTCGTCCAGCACCTCGCGCACCGCGGCCAGCGCGCCTCGCATGTCATTGGGGTACAGCCGGCCGATGCAGCCGATGCGGAAGGAGTCGGCCACGGTGAGCTTGCCGGGATAGATGACATAGCCGCGGTCCTTCAGCGAATCGTAGAAGCGCTGGAACACGAATTTCGGGTCGGTCGGCATGTGGAAGGTGACGATGATCGGCGCCTGCAGCCTGTCGTCCAGCAGCGTGCGGAATCCCATGGCGCGCATGCCGTCGATCAGGACCTTGGCATTGTCACGGTAGCGCCTGCCGCGACCTGGGACGCCGCCCTCGGCCGCGTGCTCCTCGATCGCCTTGCCCAGGGCCACGATGACATGGATGGGCGGCGTGAAGCGGTACTGACCGGTGCGGGCAAAAGCCTCGGCCTGGTCGAACAGGTCGAGCACCAGGGTCGTGGCGTTGCCCTTGCACTCGGCCAGCGCCTCGTTGCGGCAGATCACGAAGCCCAGCCCCGGCACGCCCTCGAGGCACTTGTTGGAGGAAGCGGCCAGCGCGTCGTAGCGGATCTTACCGGCGTCGATCTCCAACGCGCCGAAGGCGCTCATGGAATCCACCAGCAGGCGGCGGCCGTGG
>JAEZHS010000076.1 GCA_023436825.1 Pseudomonadota bacterium
CGATAGGCGACCTCGGTGCCGCCGCCGGGCAAGCTGCGGATGTTGAACGTGCCCATCACGCCGCCCGCCGCATTGCTGACGACGATCTGCGCGCGGCCCGGCGAGAAGGTCGGGGTGACGGTGAGCAGCGGCCGCTGCGAGCGCGCCACGATGCAGTTCGCCAGAGGCTCCCACGGCGCCTGGTAGGCGGCCGTCCAGGTCGGCGGCCGCTGGTCCATCTGGCTGGCGGACTGGCAGGCGGCGAGGGCGGAAAGGGCGGCAAGGCTCGAGGCGATTCGGTAATTCATGACAAAAGGATGCCTGTTTTACCGGAGGCGCGCCATGCTCTTCCGGACCGCCGGCTTCCAGCCGGCTATGCCGCCTTGCGCACCGCGCGCGCGACCTCGCCCCAGCGATCGAGAACCCTGGGGTCGACCTCGCGGCAGTGCGTGGCGAGGTAGATCACCAGCCGCGAGGCGATGCCCTTGTAGCGTTCGATCATGCGGTCGGCGACGTCGTCCCAGCGCGCCACGATGGCGAACTGGTCGAGGATCTCGTCGGTGATCAGGGCCTGACTCTTGGCGCTGTCGCCGGCTTTCAGGCAGGCCGCGAGCTGGTCGCGCAGCCCGACATGGCCGAGGTCGTCGAACTGGAAGGCGTAGTTCGGCGTGGCGCCGTAGAAGCCGATGGTGGTCTTGGCCTCCTTGATCGGCGTCATGCGCTCCTCCGGCGTGTCGCCGGCCGCGACGATCACCGGGACGATCAGGTCGACGTCCTTGGGATCGCGCCCGGCCCGCTTCGCACCCTCGGCGACGCCGGGCAGCAGGCGGTTCCTGATGTAGTGCATGGAATGCATGGGATGGACGTGGACGCCGTCGGCGACCTCGCCCGCCACCCGCAGCATGATCGGACCGACCGCCGAGATGTCGACCTTGACGTCTTCGAACTCGTGCCGCGGCGGTGTCCACTGCTCGGTGAGAAGGTTCATCTTGTAGTAGGGGCCGTCATGCTGCAGCGGCCCCTCGCGGCGGAACGCCTTCAGGCAGGCTTTCACGGCCTGCACATAGTCCTTCATCTGCGGCGCGGGCTTGTCGAACGGGCTGCCGTAGCGCCGGACGATATGCGCCTTCACCTGGCTGCCCAGTCCCAGCCGGAACCTGCCCTTGGTGTTCTGCGCCAGCTCCCAGGCGATCTCCGCCGTCACCATCGGGCTCCGGGCGAAGGCGATGGCGATACCGGTCGAGAAATGCAGCGACGGCGCGGCCAGCGCCGCGGCGGCGATGTTCATCCACGGCACCTGATGGCCCTCGGTGAACAGCATGCCGGAGAAGCCCGCCGCCTCGGTGCGCCGCGCCAGGCTGGCGACGTTGTCCCACGTGGTGGCGCGCGTCATGACATCGAATTCCATGGCTTTCTTCCTCTGTCGGCTGCGGTCGATCGCCGGGAGCATATTCCATCCGGCGGCACCCACCAGATGAAGATGTCAGGCGCGCGCTGTCTGGTGGCGAACCACGACGGAGACGAGGCTGACGGCGAGGATCGGCACGATGAGACTCAGGAACCCCACGGTGACGTAGCCGACGGCGCCGCTCAGCGTTCCGGCAATGAACGCCAGGAGCATCGGCCCCAGCTTCGCCAGTCGTGCACGCTTGGCCTGCGGCTCGTGACCCACCATCAGGTCGACGACGTCGACCACGACCTGGATGAAGTTGCCGGTCATCACGGTCGTCGGCGGCAGGCCGCTGAAGAACGTGCGAGCGGCCGTGTTCTGGATCGCCATGGCCGCCGCAGCGAGCAGTCCGGCGGCAACGGCGTGAGGATGATCGCCGGCGTCGAAGGGCGCTTCTTTCATCGCAACCAGCATGAAGACCGTGAGAAGGATCGCCTGGCAGGTCATGACATGGACCGCGGCATCGAGCTGATGGCGTTCGCGCCGGACGATGTAGAGCCTGGTGCCGATGGCGGCCATGATGAAGACGGGGATCGCCAGCATCTTCATCATCAACCCGTGCCGGTTCTCGGCGATCGATGTCGCCACAAGCACGATGTTTCCCGTGATGTGGGCCGCGAACAATCCGAACAGAGCGATGAAGCTCAGTGTATCGACGAAGCCCGAGATGTAGGCCAACAAGACCCCTACGGTCACCGGACCGACCGCGAAGCTCTTTTTCATCCGGTCAGGGTACCACGGTCGGTTGACAATGTCTCAGGTCGTACGCGTCGACCATCTAACTCGAGGCTTGTGCCGCGATGCGGGTGACCCGAGAGACGTTTGCCGTGGCGGCCTTGCCAGAGCGGAAACGAGCAGGTCAAGCTTGGGTGTTTGCTGACTGTCACCCCGAGCCAGCGAGGAGCGCTCGGCATGACAACGAGAGTGGGAGAGCGCCGATCATGCCGACCAATGAAGCCGCTTATGACTACATCGTCGTCGGCGCGGGCTCGGCGGGCGCCGTTGTCGCCACGCGGCTGAGCGAGAGCGGCGCCCATCGCGTGCTGCTGCTCGAAGCCGGCACCGAGGGCTCCAACTACTTCTGGTCGCGCGTTCCGGTCGGCGTCTCCAAGATGATCGACCTGCCCGCCGTCAACTGGTGCTTCTCCGCGGAGCCCGACGAAGGCTCGGGTGGTCGCCGCATAGAAGTGCCGCGCGGAAAAATGCTGGGCGGTTCCAGCTCGATCAACGGCATGGTCTATATCCGCGGCCAGGCTCAAGACTACGACCACTGGGCGCAGCTCGGCAACCGCGGCTGGAGTTGGCAGGACGTGCTACCGGTCTACAAGCGCATGGAGAACTACGACAACGGCTCGGATGAGTTGCGCGGCCGCAAGGGGCCGCTCCGAGTCACCGACACGCCGCGCCACAGGATCCCGCTGCTCGAGACCATGATCGAGGCAGCCAACAAGATCGGGCTGCCCTTCAATCCCGATCTCAATGGCGAGTCCCAGGAAGGCATAGGCATGTCGCAGGTGACGATCGCCAAGGGTCGCCGCCAGAGCACGGCCTTCTGCTATCTCGATCCCGCGCGCGGCCGGCGCAATCTCACGATCGAGCAGGGGGCCTTGGCCGAGACGCTGGTCCTCGAAGGCAAGACTTGCGTCGGCGTGCGCTATGTCGTGAACGGCCAGAAGCGCGAGGCGAGGGCGGATCGCGAGGTCATCGTCTGCAGTGGCTCGATCAACTCGCCCAAGCTCCTGGAACTCTCCGGAATCGGTCAGGGCCAGCGCCTGCGCTCACTCGGCATCACGCCGCTGCACGAGCTGAACGGCGTCGGCGAGAACCTGCGCGACCATTATTCGCCGCGCGTAAAGTTCGCCATCACGGCGCGCAACGCCACCTTCAACGACAACGCCCGGGGCTGGC
>JAEZHS010000256.1 GCA_023436825.1 Pseudomonadota bacterium
CCACGGCCGAGCGCCTCGCCGCATTGGGCGCCGAGCCGCTCGCCGGGCCGCCGCAGGACGTCACCACCCTCGTCAGCGCCGACCGTGAACGCTGGGGCAAGGTGATCCGCGAAGGAAACATCAAGCCCGAATGAGGCGCAGCGCTCGCTACAGGCCCGCTGTCATCCCGACCGTAGCGAGGGACCTTTCCTGCGGCTTCAAAGGCCCCTCGCTTCGGTTAGCGCGGGGTAACCCCCGCGCCGGGTGACAGTCATGACTCGCCGACCAGTGATAGTCGGTACTAGCGTGTGGGTGTTTCAACCGTCGTAGCGGCGTGCTCTACTCCTCGGTGGAGGAAGCAATGAACCCGCCGCGTCGATGGCTTTTGACGGCCGCGAGCGTCGCCGCATTGTTCGCGGCATTTCCGGCCACCGCACAACCGTACCCCTCGCGTCCCGTCACCATGATCGTCCCGGCCTCGGCCGGCGGTCCGACCGACGCCATCGCCCGCGTGATGTCCGAGCGCATGACCGCCAATCTCGGCGGCACCGTGCTGGTCGACAACGTGGCGGGCGCGGCCGGTTCGATCGGCGTCGGCAAGGTCGCGCGCTCCACGCCCGACGGCTACACGCTCGGCATCGGCCAGTGGAGCCACTACGTGCTGAACGGCGCCACCTACGCCCTGCAGTACGACCTGCTGGCTGATTTCGCGCCAGTCGCCCTGATCGTGACCGGCCCGCTGCTGATCGTGAGCCGCAAGGACCTGCCCGCGAACAACCTCAACGAGCTGGTGGCCTGGCTGAAGGCCAATCCGGACAGGGCCACCGCCGGCACGGGCGGCATCGGCACCCCGGGGCACATCTCCGGCATCTTCTTCCAGAGGATGACCGGCACGTCCTTCCAGTTCGTGCCCTATCGCGGCACCGCGCCCGCGTTGCGCGACCTGCTGGCCGGCCAGATCGACATCATGCTCGACCAGGCCTCCAACGTGCTGCCTCAGCTCAATGCCGGCGCGATCAAGGGCTTCGCCGTGACGGCCAAGGAGCGCCTGGCGTCGGCGCCCCAGGTGCCGACCGTCGGCGAGGCGGGCCTGCCGGACCTGATCGTCTCGGTATGGCACGGCCTGTGGGCGCCCAAGGGCACGCCAACCGACATCATCGCCAAACTCAACGCGGCCGTCGTGAAGTCGCTGGGCGAGGCCGGCACCAAGGAGAAGCTTGCCGCGCTGGGCCAGGACATCCCGCCCGCCGACCAGCTCACGCCGCAGGCGCTCGGCGCCTGGCAGAAGGCCGAGATCGAGAAGTGGTGGCCCATCGTCAAGGAAGCGGGGATCAAGGCCGAATGAAACTGGGCGTCCTTCAATTCTTCAGCTGGCCCGGCCGGCGCGGCCCGTTGGAAGAGGTCTATGCCCGTGCGCTGGAGCGCATCGAGATCATGGACCGCACCGGTTTCGATGCGGTGTGGCTGGCCGAGCATCATTTCACGACCTACAGCGTCTGCCCCTCGGTTCACATGGTGGGGGTGCTCGCTGCGGCGCGCACCAAGCAGTTGCGCATCGGCACCGCGGTGTCGCTGGCCGCGCTCTACCATCCGCTGCGGCTGGCCGAAGAGGTCGCTCTGCTCGACCTGCTGTCGGGCGGGCGCGTCAACTGGGGCGCCGGCCGTGGCTTCGCCCGTTCGGAATTCAACGCTTTCGGCGTGCCCCCGGAGGAGAGCACGGATCGTTTCCGCGAGGCCGTCGACATCGTCCTGAAAGCCTGGACCGAGGAGCGCCTCACCTACAAGGGGGCGCACTTCTCCTTCGATGATATCGAGCTCCTGCCCAAGCCCCTGCAGCGACCGCATCCGCCGATCTGGATGGCCGCGACCTCGGAGCCTGCCATCGACTGGGCGGCGAGCCGCGGCTTTTCGATCCTGATGGATCCGCACTCCTCGACGAAAGAGCTCGGCGCCAAGCGCCGGCGCTATCGCGACAAGCTTGCCGGATCGGGCTTCGCGGATTCAGGCCGCGACATCCCGATGGCGCGGCTGCTGGCGCTTGCGCCGACCCAGGCCGACGCCGAAGCCATTGCGCGCCGCGGCGCGCAATGGCTGGTCGACTCCTACGCGGGTCCGCAGCATGCCAGTCAGAAGACCATGCACACGCAACGGACCTACGACGGCAAGGAGCCCGTGCAGCACTACCTCGACAGCGTGATCCTGCACGGCACGCCCGCCTCAGTGGTCGAGCAGATCGTCCGCCTGAAGGAAGAGATCGGGCTCAACTACCTGATGTGCGCGCCGCTCAGCCGCGACACCTTCAGGCTGCTAGCCGATGAGGTTCTGCCGCGGCTGCTGTGAACATCGCCTCGGCGATCAGCGCCATGTCGGCGTCGCTGATCTCGATCACGCCCTGGCGCAGCCGGTAGCCCCAGTTCTTCTCCTGCGTGAAGGCAAGCTGCGCCTGCAGTATGGCGAGTGGCATGGACTCGGCCTCGTGCCAGGCGACCTCGCGCCGGAACGGCTTGAAGCCGAAGCCCATGTCGGCCTGGTAGGGTTTGCCCGGCTTCACCGTGCCGATGGCCGTGAAGGCCTGCAGCCGATCCTTGCCGCGCTGGGCGTGGCTCGGCGTGTAGGTGCGATTGGGCGAATAGTAGACGATGCGGTCGCCCGGCTGGATACGCCGCAGAGGCGTCGCCTTGCCGTGGTTGATCTGCATGAAGCCCCCGTCGCGTCCGATCTCGACATGCTCGGCAGAAGCGACTGCCAGCCAGTTCCTGCTCATGGGGTTCTCCGTGATTGTTGGGAGAGGAACATACGCTTGGCAGCTGTCAGATTATGTCAGCAGCGGATCCGGATGGCCCTCATCCTGAGGAGCATCGCGAAGCGATGCGTCTCGAAGGATGGGCAACATCAAGGCGGATTGCCCACCCTTCGAGACGCGCCCTGAGGGCGCTCCTCAGGGTGAGGTGTGCGTGTTACTTCTCGCTGGCTTCTTTCGTCGCTTCGCGCTCGCGCCATTCCTTCAGCATGGCCTGGCGGCGGCGCGGATAGCGCTTTTCGGTCATGTTCAGGGTGACGATGCGGTCGGTGCGGAAGTGGCGAAAGTCCTCGCGCAGCTCGCACCACGCCACGACGACACGCACCTTCTCGAAGAAGCTGAGCGCAAACGGCCAGATGGTGCGCTTGCTGTCGGCGCCGTTGGTGTCGCGGTAGGAGAGACCGATCTTGCGCTCGGTGCGGATGGCCTGGCGGATCTTGGGCAATTGCGCGTCGCCCGCAGCGATGGGATCGCCCGGCCCGATCAGCAGGCCAGATTCGTCCAGCGTCTCGCGCAAGTCCTTCGGGAGGACCGCACCAATCTTGGCCAAAACGTTGGCGGCGGCATCGGCCAGGGCGCGGTCGGCGCGCTGATGCACCCAGCGCGAGCCCAGCACCAGCGCCTCGATCTCCTCCTCGCTGAACATCAGCGGCGGCAGCATGAAGCCCGGCCGCAGCACGTAGCCCACGCCCGCCTCGCCATCGATATGTGCGCCCTCGGCCTTCAGGAGCTCGATGTCGCGATAGAGTGTGCGCAGCGACACGCCGGTCGCCTCGGCAAGCGTAGCGCCGCTCACCGGATGGCGATGACGGCGCAGCACCTGGATCAGGTCGAGAAGACGTTGGGCGCGCGACACGCTACCCTCTTACCGCAGTCTGCTGTCAGTTTATGGCAGCAGTGAGAGGAGGATCATGCGCGTCGCCGTGATCGTCAACCCGGCCGCCCGCAAGGGCGGGGCGCTGGCGCGCTGGCCCGCCATCCAGGCCGAGCTGGCGAGGCGCCTGGGTCCGGTCGAGCCCCTGTTCATCAAGGCTCCCGGCCATGCCACCGATCTTGCCCGCGCGGCCCTGGGGCAGGGCATCCGCCGCATCGTGGCCGTGGGCGGCGACGGCACGGTGAACGAAAGCCTGAACGGCCTGCTCGACCCGTTAGGCCGCTTGATCGAGCCCGATGCGGTGCTCTGCCCCGTGCCGGCCGGCACCGCCAACGAGCTCAGCCGGGCGCTCGGCCACCTGGCGGTTGCCGGCAGCGCCTTCGACGCCGCCGCCAGCCCGCGCAGCCAGCCCATCGACCTGATGCGGGTGCATTGCACGGGGCCCGGCGGCCGCCCGGTCGACCGTTTCGGCTATCTGATCGTGGCGCTCGGGCTCGCGGCCACCATCAGCCATCGCACCTCCCAGTCGCGTTGGCTGAAAAAGCTGGGCGAGATCGCTTATCTCCTGATGACGCCGGGGGTGACGCTGGGCTACCGCCCGCGCGACATATCGATCGAGATCGACGGCGTGCCGGACGGCACACACCGGCTGTTCACGGCCATGGTGGGCAACACCGAGAATGGCGGCGGCGGGATGAAGCTGCTGCCGGGCGCCCGCTTCGACGATGGCGTGCTCGACCTGATCGATGTCGGCGGCCTATCCCGGCTGGAAGTCCTGACGAACATCCTGCCCAAGCTCTACAGTGGCGCCCACGTCCACCATCCCAAGGTGAGGATGGCCCGTGGGACCACCTTCCGCTTCGACTCGGCCGTAGAAACCCTGGTCGACCTCGACGGCGAGATGGTGGGCCGCCTCCCGCTGGAGGTCACCGTTCTGCCACAGGCCTTCCGGGTGGGAGCAGTCTAAGAAACCTCTCATGCGTGCTGCTCTCTTCGTAATCCTGCCGGTCTTGTGCGCAGGGATTGCGTCGTCGGCTTGGGCCGACAAGGACAAGGGCAACAAGCATGGGCACAAGCATCGGGGGCAGACCGTCGTCGTCCAACCGGTGCGGGTCGTCGTGCCCGACCGCGATCGGGCCATCGTCTACGACTATTATCGGGCCGAGTTTTCCGCCGGCCGCTGCCCGCCGGGCCTGGCGAAGAAAGGCAATGGCTGCCTGCCGCCCGGTCAGGCGAAGAAGCTCTGGGTCATCGGCCAGCCCCTGCCGCCCGCCATCGTCTACCAGCCCGTACCACCTGCCGTGGTGCAGCAGCTGGCGCCCGTGCCGCCAGGCTACGAGTACGTCCGCGTCGACGACGACGTGCTCCTGATGGACATGACCAACCGCATGGTCGCCGACGTCGTCA
Organism: Pseudomonadota bacterium; assembly: GCA_023436825.1. The sequence goes on from JAEZHS010000256.1 coordinate 5,061, forward strand.
ACGACCTGAACGAGTACGACAGTCTCGGCCTCGATTGAGCGACAGGCTCCGGGCCGGCTAGACGATGGGCAGCGAACCGCCGTCGATGCGGAACTCCACGCCGGTCATGGTCGCCGCCCGCGGCGATACGACGAAGGCGACGAGGTCGGCGACCTCGGAGGGCTTGTTGGGTCGGCCCATCGGGATTCCACCGATCGCTGCCATCAGCTTGTCGCGCGCCGCTCCATAGTCCGAGCCGGCCTCCTTGGCCAACCGCTCGACGAGTGCGACAGCCGCCTCGGTCTCCGTCCAGCCCGGCGAAACGCGAACGACCCGCACGCCCTTGGGGCTGACCTCCTTCGAGAGCCCTTTGCTGTAGTTCGCAAGCGCCGCCTTCGCCGCCGCATAACCCAGCGTCGCCTCGCAAACGGGCGACTGTGCCTGGATGGACGTGACATGCACGATCGCTCCCGAACCTTGGGCCAGCATCAGCGGTAGCAGCGCGCGGTCGAGGCGAATGGCCGGAAAGAGGTTGAGATCGAATTCCCTCTTCCATTCGCTTTCGTCGAGGGCGGCGAAGCCGCCGGCTGGCGCCGAGGAGCCGCCGAGAGCGTGGACGATGATGTCGATACCGCCGAGACGCGACCGGACGCTCTCGGCGACGGTGGCGCACCCCTCGATGGTGGTGAGATCAGCCGACACCGTGAGAAGGCTGCCGTCGGACGGGACGGCCAGCGAACGCGCGGCGGCCAGGACGGCGGCGCCCTCTTCGCAAAGCCGCTCCGCCACGGCGCGGCCGATGCCCCGGCTTGCGCCGGTTACAAGGACGCGCTTGCCGCCGAGCCCATCCGAGATGCGTATCGTCGTCATTGAAGTCTCCATGCCTCCGTCCCCGGATTAGGGAGTAGGCTGACGCAATGACAAGAACCGACGAAAAGGTAAGGCACGAACCGAAAAGTAAGGTGGATCGCCACGGCGTCCCTTACACGCCGCAAACGGCCGCCGCGGAAGTCGAGGCGGCCCTCAAGGTTGTCGCGGGTCGCTGGAAGCTCGTCATCCTGTTCCATCTCTTCGATGGCGCACGGCATCGCTTCTCCGACCTCGAGCGGGCGATCCCGGGAGTGTCGCAGAAGATGCTGATCCAGCAGCTGCGCCAGCTGGAGCGCGACGGTGTTGTGCTTCGGTTCGTCCACCCCCAGGTGCCGCCCAAGGTGGAGTATTGCCTGACCGAATGGGGCTTGGCGCTCTGCCCCGCCCTGGATTAGATCCTGGTCTGGGCAGCCAGACGCGACCGGCTGCCGGGCCTGGCAACCGCGATCAGTGACGAAAGTGGCGCATGCCGGTGAAGACCATTGCCAGGCCCTTCTCGTCGGCTGCCTCGATCACTTCCTTGTCGCGCATCGAGCCGCCCGGCTGAATGACCGCCGTGGCGCCGGCTTCGGCGGCGGCTAAAAGCCCGTCGGCGAAGGGGAAGAACGCGTCGGAGGCGACGACGCTGCCGATCGCCGGACTCTGCGGAAGCTTGGCGAGCTCGCCCGACTCCGCCGCACGAATCGCGGCGATGCGCGAGGAATCGCGGCGGTTCATCTGCCCCGCGCCCACGCCGACGGTGGCGCCGTCCTTGGCATAGACGATGGCGTTCGACTTCACGTGCTTGCAGACGGTGAAGGCGAACAGCAGGTCGTCGAGCTCCTTCGGTGTCGGCGCGCGCTTGGTGACGACCTTGAGGTCGCTCTTGGCAAGATGGCCGTTGTCGCGGCTCTGCAGCAGGTAGCCGCCGGCAACGCTCTTCATGGTCATGCCGGGCGACAGGGGATCAGGCAACGTGCCGGCCAGCAGCACGCGCACGTTCTTCCTCTTGGCGAAGATCTCCAGCGCCTCGGGCGTGGCAGCGGGGGCAATCACGACTTCGAGGAACAGCTTCGACAGATCCTCGGCCGTCCTGGCCTCCAGCGTGGTGTTGACGGCGACGATGCCGCCGAAGATCGACACCGGATCGCAGGCATAGGCTTTGAGGTAGGCGCTGTACTGGTCCGCGGCCACGGCGACGCCGCACGGGTTGGCGTGCTTCACCACGACGACGGCCGGCTCCTTGAACTCGGCGACGCATTCGTAGGCCGCCTCGGTGTCGCCGATGTTGTTGTAGGAAAGCTCCTTGCCCTGGACGACCCGCGCGGTGGCGACGCCCGGCCGCCGGCTGCCGTCGGAGTAGAAGGCGGCCTGCTGGTGCGGGTTCTCACCATAGCGCAGGGTCTGCACGCGCTCGGCGGTGATGGTGAGCCGCTCGGGGAAAGCCTCCCCCTGCTGCTTGGCGAACCAGCTCGCGATCGCCGCGTCATAGGAGGCGGTGCGGGCATAGGCCTTGGCCGCGAGCTTGCGGCGCAGCGCCAGGGTCGTGGCGCCTTGCTGCGCCTTCATCTCGGTGATCACGGCAGCGTAGTCGGCCGGATCGACGACGATGGTCACGAAGTCATGGTTCTTGGCCGAAGCGCGGATCAGCGCCGGCCCGCCGATGTCAATGTTCTCCACGCAGGTCGGGAAATCCGCGCCACGCGCCACCGTGGCCTCGAAGGGATAGAGGTTGACCACGACGAGATCGATGCCCGCGATCTTGTGGTCTTCCATCGCCTTCCTGTGTCCGGCGTCGGTACGCCGCGCCAGGATGCCGCCATGGATCGTGGGCTGCAGGGTCTTCACCCGGCCGTCCATGATCTCGGGGAAGCCCGTGTGGTCGCTCACTTCGACGACCTTCAGCCCGGCATCACGCAAGGCCTTGGCCGAGCCGCCGGTCGACAGGATTTCCACGCCGTGCTGAGCCAGCGCCTGGCCGAGCTCGACCAGGCCGGCCTTGTCGGAAACAGAGATCAGCGCGCGTTCGATGCGGGCCAGATCGGGCGTGGGCGAGGGAACGTAGTGGGGGGCGGCGGACATGGCGGGCTCTATAGACCCATCCAGCGCCCGTTGTAAGACGCTGCTTTCTAGAATATGGTGCGGCATTCTAGAATTTGGTGGCTACCATGGGCGTCAGCATCAAGAGTGCGGAGGCCGAGCGCAAATTGCGCCGGGTGTCCCGTCTGCTCGGCAAGAGCATGACGGCGACAGTCATCGAACTGGCGGATGGTAAGCTGAAGGAACTCGACGCGAAGAAGGATCGCGAGCGCATCCACAAAGCCGTTGATCGCATTGTACGCCGGATCAAGGCGTTGCCTGTGCTGCGGGAGGGAACCGATGACGAGCTCATCGGCTACAATAAGGATGGGCTCCCGGATTGATCGTGATCGACAGTTCGGCGCTGGTTGCCATCCTGCGGGACGAGCCGCAACGCCTGGAGTTCATCGACGCCATCATCGAGCACGGTGAGCCATGCATTTCGGCCGCCAGCTACGTTGAGACGTCGATGGTGATGGAGTTGCGGTTCGGCGACCGCGGCGGACGTGAGATAGACACGCTGCTCGATGATGTCGGTATCGCAACGATTCCGCTCGATCTGGCACAGGCGAGACTTGCGCGCGAAGCGTTTCGCCGCTTCGGCAAGGGCCGGCATCGGGCCGCCTTGAATTTCGGCAATTGCTTCACCTATGCCCTGGCAAGGACGTTGGATGCCCCACTGCTCTTCAAGGGGGACGATTTTGCCCTGACCGACTTGAAGCGCGCGATCTAACCGTCAGGCGTCCGCGCCCTCCAGGACCCGCACCTTGAAGCCCTCCGCCGACAGCGCCGCCACCAGTTCGCGCACGTGATCGCGGCCGCGGGTCTCGACGGTAACGTCGAGCTCGGTGCGCTTGGCGACGACGCTGCCGAACATGCGCTGGTGCTGGACCTCGACGATGTTGCCGCCCGCCTTGCCTATGAGGCCGGCGACGCGGGCGAGTTGGCCGGGCAGGTCGCCGATCATGAGGCGCAGCCGCACGATGCGGCCGTCGCGCACCAGGCCGCGCAGCAGCACCGAGGCCAGCAGCCTTGTGTCGATGTTGCCGCCCGACAGCACCAGGCCGACCTTGCGGCCGACGAAATGCTGCGGATGGGACAGCAGCGCGGCGAGGCCGGCCGCACCTGCGCCCTCGGCCACCGTCTTCTCGACCTCGAGGAAGAGGGCGATGGCGCGTTCGATCGCCACCTCGTCGACGGTCAGCACCTGGTCGAGCAGGGCCTTGGCGATGGCGAGCGGTGTCTTGCCGATGTCGCGCACGGCGATGCCCTCGGCGATGGTGTCGCCGCCCGCCGTCACCGGCTCGCCGGCGAGGAGCTGGTGCATCGCCGAAAAGCTCGTGGTCTCGACGCCGATCACCTTGATGTCGGGCTTCAGCCCGCGCGCCGCGACGGCGCAGCCCGCGATCATGCCGCCGCCGCCCACCGGGGCCACGATCGTGTCGATCTCGGGCGCGTCCTGCAGCATCTCCAGGGCGATCGTGCCCTGGCCCGCGATGATGCGCGGATCGTCGTAGGGATGGACGAAGGTGAACTTGTGGGCGTCGGCCAGGCGATGCGCCTCCGTCGCCGCCTCAGCCAGCGTGTCCCCATGCAGAACGACGCGCGCGCCGTGGGCCCGCGTGTGCTCGACCTTGGTGTTGGGCGTGAAGGACGGCATGACGATGGTGGCGGGAATGCCGAGCCGTCCGGCGTGATAGGCCACGCCCTGGGCGTGGTTGCCGGCCGACATGGCGATGACGCCGCGCTTCTTCTCCTCGTCGGTGAGCTGCACCAGTGTGTTCAGCGCGCCGCGCTCCTTGAACGAGGCGGTGAACTGCAGGTTCTCGAACTTCACCCAGACATCGGCCTTGGCGATGCGCGACAGGGTCTCGCTGCGCAGGCAGGGCGTATGCACCACCGCCTCGCCGATGCGCGCAGCGGCGAACTCGACGTCCTCGAGCGTTACAGGAAGCTTTTGCATCAGGCCGCCCTTTAAGCAGCCAGGCGGCGATCGATCCAGTCGCGCGTGCGATACCAGGCGCCGATCATGGGCAGGAACCAGGGCTCGCCGTTGTAGAGGGCGTGCTCCGGGAAATCGCGGCCGTCGAGCGGATTGACCGGCGCGTTGCTGCCGCCGGCGATCTTCTTGGCGGTCTGGGTGCCGAGATAGGTCATCATCGCCACGCCGTTGCCGTTGCAGGCCAGCAGGTAGTGCAGGCCCTGGTCGGTGCCCATGTGCGGCATGTAGTCGAGCGCGAAGGCGACGTTGCCCGTCCAGGCATGGGTGATGCGGATGCCTTTCAGCTGCGGGAAGCGGTCGATCATGTACTGGTAGAGCGCGGGCGCGCTCACTTCCGGCGGCGCCGCCGTGAAGCGGGCGCGGCCGCCGAAGATCAGCCGCTTGCCGTCGGGCGAGGGCCGGTAATAAGTCAGCACGCGCTTGGTGTCGCCGATGGCGCGCATGGCGGGGATCAGCAGCTTTTCGGCGGGCTCGGGCAGGTCTTCGGTGGCGATGATGTGGCTCGCCACCGGTACGACCCGCCGCTTCAGCCGGGGCGTGAGATCGCCGGTGTAGCCGTTGGTCGCGACCACGACCTCCTTGGCCTCGATCGGGCCCTTGGCGGTCAGCACGCGCCAGCCCGTCGCCGTCTTCTCCGTGCGCTCGGCCTCGACCCTGGCGCACAGGATGGCGCCGGCGCGGTTGGCCGCTTCCAGCAGGCCCTTGTAGTAGAGCGCCGGATGCAGATGGCCGGCCCGGCTGGCGTACATGCCGCCGTAGTAGTAGTCCGAGGCGATGTATTCGCGCTGGCGCTCGCGCGGCACCATGCTCGAGCCGGCGTCGGCGTATTTGTTGTAGGTCTCGACCTTGCTCGCGAGGTCGTCGTAGTGGCGCGGCGTCCAGGCGCCGACGAAGCGGCCGTTGCGGTGCAGGCCGCACTCGATCTTCTCGCGGGCGATGATGTCCTCGAGCACGGTGAGCGAATCGGCGCCGGCGCCCATCAGCTCGGCCTTCTTGCGCTCGAACTCCTCGGCGATCGGGCTCTTGCCGCCCAAGCCCTTGCCGAGGTTGGTGCCGCCCGAGATCATGCCGCCGTTGCGCGTCGAGGCGCCGATGCCGAAATCGCCGCGCTCCAGCACCACGGCGCCCACGCCATTGCGACGCAGCTCCAGCGCCGTCGACAGCCCGCCGTAACCGGCGCCCACGATCACCACGTCAGTCCTGGCCGGCGGGTCCTGCGACAGGGCGTTGTTGGGCGTCCAGGCCTCCCACCACCAGGGGGCGGCCTTGAAGTCGGGGTGGAAGATGTCTTTGCCGGGCGTCATGGAAGAACTCTCGCTCACGCTGCGCTGAGGACGACGAAGGCTAAAAGTCGGTCACCTTGCCGTTGAATTGCCAGTCGCCGTAGCGTGTCGGCTCGGGGCCGGGCGGTCCACCGATCTCCTCGACCTTCTTCGGTTGAGGTGGTGGAACGGGCTTGGGAGGCTCGGGATTGGTCGTCTCGGCCGCGGGTTTCTTGGCATCGGTCATGGCTGCATGATGCCGTTCCCTGCCTTGATTCGCCACAGTCGCGGACCATCTTTCCGGCCATGAACTACTTTCGCACTGCCCTGCTTCTGGCGGCCTTGACCGGCTTCTTCCTGGTCGTCGGCTACCTTCTGGGTGGCCAGTCCGGCCTTATCCTGGCGCTCGTGGTGGCGCTGGGCATGAACCTGTTCGCGTACTGGAACAGCGACAAGATGGTGCTGCGCATGGCCAACGCGCACGAGGTCGGCCCCAATGAGGCGCCCGAGCTCTACGGCATCGTGCAGGACCTCGCCCAGCGCGGCGGCCTGCCCATGCCGCGCGTCTACATCATCGACGAGGAGCAGCCCAACGCCTTCGCGACGGGCCGCAATCCCGAGAACGCCGCGGTGGCCGCGACGACCGGCCTGCTGCGCTATCTCAGCCGTGAGGAGATCACCGGCGTGATGGCGCATGAGCTGAGCCACGTGCGCCATCGCGACACGCTCACCATGACCATCGCCGCGACCTTGGCCGGCGCCATCGGCATGCTGGCCAGCTTCGGCGGCCTGATGGGCGGCGGCCGCGACGAGAACGGCCGGCCGATGATGGGCGGCGTCGCCGCCATCGCCATGATGATCCTGGCGCCGCTCGTGGCCTCGCTGGTGCAGATGGCGATCAGCCGCAGCCGCGAGTACGAGGCCGACCGCATGGGTGCGGAGATGTCGGGCCAGCCGCTGTGGCTCGCCTCGGCGCTGGGCAAGCTGCAGGCCGGCACGCAGCAGATCCCCAACCAGGTGGCCGAGGCCAACCCGGCGACGGCGCATCTCTACATCGCCAACCCCTTGTCGGCTGGCGGCCTGCGCGGCCTGTTCTCGACCCACCCGCCGATGGAGGAGCGCATCGCGCGGCTGGAGGCGATGGCCGACCAGATGCCGGGCTACCCGCGGCCGCGGCCGCAGATGTCGCCCAACGGCCCGTGGACCAACGCCGCGCCGCAGTCGCCACGCCGCGGCCCTTGGGGTTGAAGTCTTCGCTGGGGGCGCGCCACTCCGGAAGTGTCTGACTTACTTCCGCGCCTT
>JAEZHS010000240.1 GCA_023436825.1 Pseudomonadota bacterium
CGCTGGTTCGCCAAGCGCATGAACGCCCGCGCGCAACGGCCCTACTGGCGCCTGCTGGTCGTGGCGGCCGATGCGACCTGGATCTTCATCGGCCTCTATGCGCTCGGCGTGTGGAAGAACGACCTCATAACCTGGATCGGCGCGGGCGCGATCCTGCAGAGCCTCAACGAGTCGCTGACCATGACAGCGCATGCCGCGGGCGGCTTCACGCCGGTCGAGTTCCGCCCGGTGCCGTTGTTCGACCAATTGCAGCGCCTCTTCTTCTACGCGCTCCTGCCCCTGGTCTGGCTGGTGATGGCGGCGATCATCAACGGCTACGAGCTGTCCGCCGCCACCGCACCACTGCCGGCGGCAACATCCCGCGCCGACACCTGGCGCAAATGGTTCAAGGACTTCGTGAAGCATTTCGTCGGCGGCTACCGTTCACGCTACCAGCCGATCTGGACCTGCCTCCGACTGACCTTGAGCACGGGCCTTGCGACCCTGATCACCTTCGTCATCGCCTATCGCGCGTTGAACTGGATCGGCGCCTGGCTGTGGTACGCAGCGACCCGCGGCATCGGCGTCGATGATCTTTCAGCCTGGCAGGTCATCGCCAACGTCCTCGACGTATTCATCGGCAGCCCGAGCGATCTCGACGGCGGCATCCTGCTCGACGCCGCACGCATCGCCCTGCTCGCCGCGGTCCTGGAATATGCCGTCGCGACCCAGCGCAAGCGGACCGAGGCGGTGGCTACTTGAACAGCAGATAGGTGGGCTTGGCCCCGCCGATGCTGACCGACAGCGCGAGACTCGCCGCACTTTCCGGAACGGTGAACGTCTCGGCCATGGCGATCGTCTTGCCCTTCTCCGCCCGGGCAAGGCCGTAGCAGCGCGGCTTGTCGGCGGCGGCGGGCCGGCCCTGCCGCGCGACGCGCCCCGGCAGGAAGGCCGGCAGCCAGCGCCGGCCCTTGTCGTCGGTGAGGGCAACGGCGCAGGGGCCGGCCTGAAGCAGCGTGGGATCGTCGACGACGGCATCGAACTCGGCGACGACCAGCGTCGTGTCCGGCGTTGCGCCGGGCAGGCGCGTCAGGCCCGTCAGTTGCCACTGCGCGCCGGCATAGGCCTGCGTCGAACCACGATCGACGGCGATAGGCGCATTGAGACGACCGCGCCGCCACTCCGACAGGCTGTCCCAGGAATTGACAACGAGGGCCGCAGGCAGAACGACCACCAGCGCCGCGAGGCTCAGCCAATAGCGGCGTCTTTCGCCGCCACCCACGACCGTCGTCATTGGATGCTCAGCGTCCAGGGCGTACGACCCTGCGCGCGGGCGAACACGAGGCTGGAGTGGATATCGCCCGGCTTCACACCCGTCATCTCGATGCGCGCCTGTTCGGAGAGCGGCGCCCAGGCCGCGCGCGCAATCAGCAGCGTGCCACCGGCCACCTGGCTTTCCGGGATCTCGAAGGCCATCAGCACGGGCGTCGGCAGGCCGGGTTCCAGCCGCTGGCCGGGCAGCATGCCGGGCAGCGACGACAGGCGCTGGCTCATGGCGTAGCGCACGCCGTTGGGACCGAGCCATTCGGCCGACTGCAGCGTCAGGCTTTCGTTCAGCGCTTCCGCCGTCCCCTCCACCAGGACCCACACGCCCGAAGTGGTGAACGTGCCGTCGCGCGCCGCGCCCTTGGTGACGACCGTCCGCGCGACCTGCACCTTGCCGATGTCGATGGCGAAGGTGCGCCCTTCGAGGCGATGGCCGAGCTTGCCGGCGACAGGGCGCGGCGCCGTGATGTCGCCATAGCCCGGCGTGCTCCGCTGCATGCCGTAGAGCACGACGGCAGCCAGCGCCACTCCGCCGACTCCCTTGAGGTAAGCGCTCACGGGCTGCTGGCGACGGCGAGCGTCACGACCGCCGCCGGCTCGCGATCGAACCATCCCGGCGCGCCATAGAGATTGTCGCGCCGCTTGTGGATCTGGCTCGCGACCTTGAGGCGAAGCTGCTGCGGTACCGGCACCGATGCCGGCCATTCCCAGGCCGCGATCATGCGCTCCGGCATGTCGGGCTGCAGGCCGCCGGCCACCGATTTGTCGCGGGCGAGATAGAAGGCGGGCGGCGGCAAATGGGGGATCGGCGGCTCGATCATGAACAGGCGAGAGAACGCATTGCTGGTCGAGGCCGAGCGATTGTCGAGGTCGAACTCGACCATCACCAGCTTCTTCGGCGTCAGCGGCTTGATGCCGGTCGGTGGCATCGAGCCGGTCCGTGCGTCGCGGAAGGTCACGGTCCAGCGGCCGGTATCGATCGGCTGGCCGGGCGCGGCGACCGGCACAGGTTTGGGATGCGCCGCCTCGTAGACCGTCATGGCAAACGAGATCGCCGCTGCCGCCGTCGCCCCGACACTGGCGACCACGAACGCAAACAGACGACGGCGCCAGGTCAGGCGTTGCTCGGCAGGCATGGTCCCTCAGATGGGGCCGACGCCGCCGCGCATCAATACGTGCGCATCAGAAGCGTGCCGGGCCCGACTCATCGTCAGCGCCCGGGTCGGGAGATCGACTACCCGACTAGAAGGCCTTGTCGGTCAGGAACTTCAGGAAGGTGGTGAGATCGGGCTTGGCCTTGGTCTTCTCGCAGTAGGCGGTGAACTCCGCCGGTGTGACATCGACCATCTTCACGGCATGCCGACGCGCCTTCCAGTCGGCCATCTTCTTGGCCTCGCGGAAATGCCATTCCTCGTAGCTGCAGGACGGATAGTGCCGAACGATCTTCTGGAAAGCCTCGTGATCCGAGGCCGACTTGACCCGAGCAAAATATTGGATCGTCATTGTGCCTTCAGTTCAACCCATAGAGTCGCGCCACGTTGTCGTGGACGATCTTCTTCTGCACGCTGTCGGAGAAGCCGGCAAGGTTTTCGCGCAGGGTCTCGCGCGAGTTCGGCCAGATGCAGTCAGGATGCGGGTAGTCCGCCCCCCAGATGATGTTGTCCTCGCCGATCAAGGGCACGATCGGCTCGAGATACTTGTCCTGCTGGTAGGTGACGTAGCCCTGGCGGCGGAAATAGTCCGACGGCTTCATCTTGAAACCGAGCGCCCTGGCGCGGTCGTGATACTCGGTATCGAGGCGATCGAACACATATGGCAACCATGTTACGCCCGATTCGCCTAGCACGAAGTTGAAGTCGGGGTACTTCTCGCAGGCGCCGGAGGCGAGCAGCGAGACCAGCACTTCCATGGTGTCGAGCTGGAACAGCGCCGAGCGCACCAGCCGGTGCTGCACCATGTACTCCTTCTCCATCTCCGGCGTGTCGGGCGCGCGCACGTTCTTGAAGCCGGTCGAATGGAAGGAGATCGGGAACTTGCACTCGGCCGCCGCCTCCCACAGCGGATACCAGCCGTGATGATAGAGCGGCAGGCTCATGCGCTTGAAGGCGAGGTCGCCGCCCTTCAGGCCCATCTTCGCGCAGCGACGCACCTCGTCGGCCGCGGCCTTCGGATCGGTGTTCGGGATGATGGCGAGCGGGAAGACGCGGTTGGAATCGGCCCGCCTGGCGAAGTCGGCGGCCCAGTCGTTGTAGCGGGCGTTGACCCAGACGCGCAGCTCGGGATCGTCGATCAGGTCGTTCACCATCAGGCAGCCGTAGATGATCTCCTTGTCGAGACCGTCACGGTCGAGATCGGCGATGCGCAGCTCGGGCGTCGTCGGCCGCGGCTTGGCGCCGGGATAGTTGTCCCACTCGAAGCCCGCATCCTTCATCTCGTCGACATGGCCGAACGAGCCCTTGGTGTAGGGCAGGAAGCCCGGCCCGACGCCGTTCCACATGCCGCGGTCC
>JAEZHS010000246.1 GCA_023436825.1 Pseudomonadota bacterium
CGGCTCGGCCTTTTCCCTGGTGCTGCCCGCCGGGACCTTCGCCGACGTCGATACCGGCGACAGCCTCGCCTACACGGCGACCGCCGCCGACGGCTCGCCGCTTCCCGCCTGGCTGAGCTTCAATGCCACGACCCGCACGTTCAGCGGCACGCCGGCGACCGGAGATGTCGGGACGCTCGGGATCAAGGTCACGGCCACCGATCTCGGCGGCCTCTCGGCAAGCGAGACTTTCAATATCACCGTGGGGACGGCGCCGAACACCGCGCCGACAGTCTCCAACCTGGTCGTCGGTGCGACGTCAATTTCCTTTGTAGCCAACGATCCCGATAACGCGACACTTTCCTTGGCGAGCCCGTTTGCGGCCGCATTCGGCAATCCGTCGATTACGACAGGCGCCACCACCAGTCTGACGCCCAGTGTGCGAACGACAGCGGTGTCAGGCACTTTGCAAGTGACTGATGGCACCCACACGGCAGATGTCGTCGGTCTCTACCTGGGGACGAGCGGAAACAATACGGCAACTGCGCCCAACCCCACGACGCCGAACGCGATGTATGGCTTTGGCGGCGTTGATACGTTTACCGGAGGAACGGGCGCAGACACCTTTGTCGGCGGCGGGGGCGCGGACTCGCTGAGCGGCGGTGCTGGCAACGACATCTTCTACCTCGCCAACGGCGATTTTGCCTCGGGCGAGTCGATTGACGGCGGCGCTGACTCAGATGCGATTGTTCTCACCAACGCGACGACAGTCAATTTCACGAATGGCGCGGTCAGCAATGTCGAAGCGCTGACTGGCAGCAGTGGCAACGACACGGTCACGATGTCCGCCAACCAATGGGCGGGCTTCAACACGATCAATCTTGGCAGCGGAACCAATGTCCTGAATGTGGTGGCAGGCGGAGACATCTCGGTGGCGACAATGCCGACGGTCAGCAATGTCACCACGGGGAACCTCACTGGCACCAGTGGCAACGATTCGATCACGCTCACCGGCGCGCAGCTCGATGCGATCATTACTGGCGCTGGCACGATCAATCTCGGCGCCGGTACGGATGTCATCAATCTGACGTCGACTTCGGCGGAACTCAACACTCTGGGCGCGACGAACGCGTCTATCCAAGGGGTCGAGGCGATCTCTGCGGCCACGGCAGGGGCCGGAGTCACCATCACGCTCTCTGGTCAGACCGAGGGCTTCACCATCACGGGAAGCGCAAACACCGACACGATCACTGGTGGCCGTGGTGCGGACACGATCACCGGTGGCGCTGGCATCGACAGGTTCGTATTCGGCAGCGGAAGCTCGCCGGGAACAGTAGGAGGCACTGGAGACGCAGGAACGATCAGCGGTTACGACGTTATTACTGATTTCTCCGTGAATGCTGGCGGCGACGTCCTGGACACCCCAAACATCAACGTGAGAGCAAACGAGACTGTCAATGGCACCGACTCGGTCCTGACGATCGGTGGCCAGACTATCAAGTCCCACCAGGTCACCAATGGCATCATTGCATTCAGCACCAACAATACGTTCTCCACAGCCACGACCGTGAGCCTGACGTCGCTCGCGAACGTCGCGGCGGCTATGGACTATATTCATCGAAACGACTTCGCCACCGCCACCGGCGCGAATATAGGATTCGTGGCGAATATAAATGGCACGCCGCATACTTTCATTTTCGATCAAGTCGCCAACAATCCCAGCGCGGCGAACGACATTCTCGTTGATTTGCCAGGCGTAACCCTGACGAGTCTCAGTGGAGCAAATCTCGCTCCTGCCGGCGCGGCTGGCGAAGCGATCAACCTGGGACTGACGAATCCCCCGGATCACCTTGGGCTGATCAGGGTCAACATTACCGGCGTGCCGGCGGGCTGGACCCTGAGCGCGGGTGCCGACAACCATGGCGGCACCTGGTCGGTGCAAACCTCCGACGTATCGGCACTCTCCATTACGGCGCCAGAGAACTATGCCGGCGCTGTCTCGTTGAAAATATCGCAGACGTGGACCGACTCGACCGGCGGCACCGGGCTCGCGATGATTACCAATAATGTCGAAGCCTATGCTGCGGGCGGGCCCATCTTTGCAATCGCGGGCGACGACCACCTCAGCGGCTCGAGCGGCAATGACTTGTTCGTGCTGGCCCAGCCGATAGGCAACGACACGATCCACAGCTTCGATGCCGCCCACGATAAGGTCGATCTGATTGCATTTGGCGATCTTTCGAGCTTCGCTGACATTCAGACGAGACTCTCCGAGAACAGCAATGGCGATGCGGTACTCACGATTTCGCAGGGCCAATCGATTACCTTCGATGGTGTGAGCCCAAAGGGCCTGACCGCAGATAATTTCGTCTTCAACGTCGATCCCGTGACGGGCAACGCGGAAAGCATTGCCATCGACGACGGCGCTGTTCTGCCGCTCGCCGGCACCATCAACAACAGCGGAACGATCGAGCTCGCCTCGACCGGCGGTGAAGCAAGATTGCAGGTTCTGGCCAACGGCCTCACCCTCCAGGGGGGCGGCCATGTCGAGTTGTCCGATGGCAATGGCAACATCATCGCGGGAACAACGCCGGACGCCACTCTGACCAACGCGGACAACACCATCTCCGGCGCCGGCCAGCTCGGCGACGGACAGCTGGCCCTCCACAATCAGGGGACCATCATCGCCAGCGGCAGCAATGCGCTGACAATCGACACCGGTGCAAACGACGTGGTCAACGCCGGCACGTTGGAAGCAACCGGCAGTGGCGGCCTGCTCATCCATAGTGATGTCGCCAATTCCGGATTGCTGTGGGCGAACGGCGGCAATATCACGACTGATGGCAACGTGAGCGGCACAGGCTCTGCACGCATCGACGGGGCGGCGACCTTTGAAATGGCTGGGGCGTTCAGCGGGAGCGTCATGCTCGCGACCGACGCTGCCGCCACGTTGAAGATTGACCATGTCGCCGATTTCCATGGCACCGTGGCAGGCTTCGACGGCAACGATGCGCTTGACCTCGGGGATCTCGCTTTCGGCAGCAGCACCACGCTTGGCTATGCCGCCAACAGCAACGGCACGGGCGGGACCCTGACGGTAAGCGACGGGACGCACACGGCCACGATTGCACTGCTGGGCCAATATGCGGCCTCGAGTTTTGCAATGTCTGCCGATGGTTCCGGGGGAACGCTCATCCATGACGTGCCTCCGGCAATCTTGGCGCCCACGCCGACACAGCTGCAGCACGCATGACCGAATCTGACCAACGGGGGCTTGCGGCTCTCGTGATGTTGCTTCGGTTCCAGGGTCTTAGCGTCGATCCGAGCCAGATTCGCCACCAGCTGGGCACCGACGCCATCGGTGTGCCTGAGATGCTGCGCTGCGCCCGCAGGCTCGGCCTCAAGGCACGCGAGGCCAAGACCCGTTGGGATCGGTTGGCGCGCACGCCTTTGCCTGGCCTCGCCGCGTTGCGCGACGGCGGCTTCCTGCTGTTGCGCGCCGCCGGCGAGGACAAGGTCCTGGTCCTGGCGCCCGACCAGCCGCGCCCGCAACTGATGACGCGCGCCGAGCTCGAGGCCGTATGGGACGGCCGGCTGGTTCTCATGACCCGGCGCGCAAAGCTCACCGATCTCAGCAGACGCTTCGACGTCACCTGGTTCCTGGGGGCGGTGCACAAATATCGTGGGCTCCTGAGCGAGGTTCTGCTGGCCTCGTTCTTCGTGCAGTTGTTCGCGCTGATATCTCCTATTTTCTTTCAAGTGGTCATCGACAAGGTGCTGGTGCATCGCAGCATAAGCACGCTTGATGTGCTGGTGGTGGGGCTGGTCGCCATCGCCTTGTTCGAGACCATACTCGGCATCCTGCGCACCTATCTTTTCTCGCACACGACCAACCGGATCGATGTCGAACTGGGCGCGCGGCTGTTCCGCCATCTGCTGGCCCTGCCCATTGCCTATTTCCAGGCGCGCCGCGTCGGCGACTCGGTGGCGCGCGTGCGCGAGCTCGAGAACATTCGCAATTTCCTCACAGGCTCGGCGCTCACCCTGGTGATCGACCTCTTCTTCACCGTGGTGTTCGTGGCGGTGATGTTCTTGTACTCGCCGTTGCTCACTTGGATCGTGCTGGGCTCGCTGCCTCTCTACATTGCGATCTCCGCAGCCTCCACGCCCTTGTTCCGCCGCCGCCTCGACGAGAAGTTCCGCCGCGGCGCGGAGAACCAGGCGTTTCTGGTCGAATGCGTCTCTGGCGCGGAGACGCTCAAGGCCATGGCGATCGAACCGCAGATGCAGCGCCGCTGGGAGGAGCAGCTCGCGGGCTACGTCGCGTCCTCGTTCCGCGTGCTCGCGCTCGGCAATGTCGCGAGCCAAACTGTCCAGTTCGTCAACAAGATCGCCATGGCGGCCATTCTCTATTTTGGCGCCAAGCTCGTGATCGACGGCAATCTGACAGTTGGCGAGCTGGTCGCCTTCAACCTGCTGGCCGGCCGGGTCAGCCAGCCGGTGCTGCGACTCGCCCAGATTTGGCAGGACTTCCATCAGGCGCGGCTGTCGGTCGAACGCCTCGGCGATATCCTCAACACCCAGGCGGAGCCGACCTTCAGTTTGGGCCGCACGTCGTTGCCGGCGATCAAGGGCGACGTCGCCTTCGAGCACGTTACCTTCCGCTACCGCATCGACGGACCGGAGGTGCTGAGCGACATCAACCTGAAGGTTCCGTCCGGCCAGGTCATCGGAATCGTAGGGCAATCGGGTTCGGGCAAGAGCACGCTCAGCAAGCTGGTGCAACGCCTCTATGTTCCCGAAAGCGGCCGCGTGCTGGTCGACGGCGTCGACCTCGCGCAGGTCGATCCCTCCTGGCTGCGCCGCCAGATCGGCGTGGTGCTGCAGGAGAACGTGCTGTTCAACCGTTCAATCCGCGACAATATCGCGCTCGCCGATCCCGCCGTGCCGACCGAGCGTGTCGTTGCAGCGGCCAGGATGGCGGGTGCCCACGACTTCATTCTCGAGTTGCCCGAGGGCTACGACACGCTGGTCGGAGAGCGCGGCAGCAGCCTGTCGGGTGGTCAGCGGCAGCGGATCGCCATTGCGCGAGCCCTGATGACGGACCCACGCATCCTGATCTTAGACGAGGCGACCAGCGCCCTCGACTACGAAAGCGAGCGCATCGTGCACCAGGGCATGGCGCAAATTGCGCACGGGCGCACGGTCTTTGTGATTGCTCATCGCCTGTCGGCGCTCAGGCTGGCTGACCGTATCCTCACCATCGAGCGCGGCCGCATCGCCGAGGACGGCACCCATGACGAGCTGATCAAGACCGGTGGCCGCTACGCCACGCTCTACCGCCTCCAGGCAGGTCTGCATGAGGTCCGCTAAGCCCGGCCCACCTCTGCCCGGCAAGGAGGCCAAGAACGTGGTCTCCTTCCCCGAGAGGCGCGTCGAACGCAGCCGCCACGAGCTGGCCTTTCTGCCGGCCGCGCTCGAGATCGTCGAGACGCCGCCGTCGCCGATCGGGCGAGCGATTGTCTACACCGTGATCGCGGTGTTCGCCGCCGCGCTCGCCTGGGCCAGCATCGGCACGGTCGACATCGTAGCCGTAGCGTCGGGCAAGATCATTCCCAGTGGCCGCACCAAGACCATTCAGCCCTTCGAGACCGGTGTGGTGCGCGCGATCCATGTGCGTGACGGCCAGAGCGTCAAGATGGGCGACGTGCTGATCGAGCTCGATCCCACCATGAATGCCGCCGAGCTGGGGCACCTGAGGAGCGATCTGGTGGGTTCCCAGCTCGAGGCGGCTCGCCTGCGTGCCGCGCTGGCCAAGGACGACCCGCTCGCTGCGTTCGAGCCGCCGGCCGGTGCGCCGCCGTCCTTGATCGAGATGCAGCGCCGGCTGCTCGCGAGCCAAGCGGCCGAGCAGAAGGCCAAGCTCGCCTCCACTGACAGGCAAATCGCGCAGAAGGAGGCTGAACGCGCCACTATCAAGGCCTCGATCGACAAGCTCGGTTCCACCATACAGCCGCTGCAGGAACGGGTCGACATTCGCCGCACCATGTTCAGCAAGGAGCTTGGGTCCAAGCTGATCTATCTCCAGGAGCTGCAGGACCTCGTCGGCCAGCAGAAGGAGGTCCTAGTCCAGGAAAGCCGGCTGAGAGAAAGCGACTCGGCCATCGCGGCCCTGCAGGAGACACGCAGCAAGACCGTCGCCGAGTACGAGCGCGGCCTGCTCGACGACCTTGCCAAGGCCGAGCAGAAGGCCGCGGGCCTGGTCCAGGACGTCGTTAAGGCCGAGCAGCGCACCAGCCTGCAGAAGCTCACTGCACCGGTCGACGGCGTAGTGCAGCAGCTTGCCGTGCACACCATCGGGGGCGTGGTGACGCCGGCGCAGCAGCTGATGGCGATCGTGCCGGCGGAGAGCCGGCTGGAGATCGAGGCCATCATTTCCAACCGCGACGTCGGCTTTGTCGAAGTTGGGCAGGCGGCGGCGATCAAGATCGATACCTTCAATTTCACGCGCTACGGCCTGTTGCACGGCACGGTGCTCACCGTGTCGAACGACGCCATCCAGCGCGAAAGGCCGCAGGACAGGCAGCCCGACAAGCCGCAGGCGACGGAGGCTGGCTCGAGTGAGCCCAAGGGCCAGGAGCTGGTCTACGCGGCGCGCGTTTCGCTCGACCGCGCCCGCATGCAGGTCGAGGACAAGATCGTCCAGCTGTCGCCCGGCATGGCGGTCACCGTCGAGATCAAGACCGGCTCGCGCAGCATCCTGAGCTACCTGCTGTCGCCGCTCGTCCGCTACAAGCACGACAGCCTGCGCGAACGGTGATCGGTTTCGACCCCGAATTTTGCGCGGCCTGCTTCCGGCAGGCGCCGGTCGAAACGTTGCCGGCGGCTGCTATCGACGCGGCCTGAGCCTCGGCGGACCGCGGGGCTCCCGGCCCGCTCATGGGAGACAGTCCACTGCTCGGTTTCATCGAGCGCCATCTGCATCACACGCATCTTCTGATCTCGCACATCCGCCGCGCCACGGTCGGCGGCAACAGCCTTGCCAATACGCAGCCCTTCGTGCGCGAGCTCGATGCCCAGGAAATGGCGCTGCTCGCGAGCGTGCCGGTGACGGCTGGCCACTGGTCGCCACTCGCCGGGAGGCGAGGTCGCGATGCTGTCGTCCGGCAAGCTCGTGGAGCGCCCCTGAGCCGGACCGTCACGTCGGCGGACGCTTCGGCAGGCCCGCCAGGATCAAATGTGTACGCGACGAATCCAGCGCCCCTGGGTCGGTGGCCTTGAAAGGCGGCTTCGCTTCCGCCTGACAGGTATGACGCCCTCGTCATCTACCACTGTCGAGATTGCTACCTTGTGTGATACAACTCACAGTTGCCAATCGCCGCGGGATCCATTATTGTTCGTTGATCAGGGGGGTGGACCATGCGCAGGCTCCTGGTACGGAAGTCCACGAACGGTCGCTTCTTCACCGGTATTGATTCCGCTCTTTATCGCGCTGAAGCGGGGGCCGGCGCCGGGCAGAAGCTTCTTGCCCTATCGTCAACCATGAGTCTGACGTGGTGGCAGCGACACGCTGCCCTGCGCCTTGGGCCCGACGAGCAACTTGGCCGACTGATGGTCCTCCATCGCCTGGCCTTCGAAGCCGAATTGGACGGACAACCGACGAGGGCGGACTTCTTCTGGCGTGAGGCGCTTGCCTGCCTGGAGCGGATCTGGACGCGCGATGAAGTGTGGCGGGCGGGTCTGCGAATCGTCGGCAACGATGCGGTGGCGACGCCGCAGGCGCTGCGCGACCTCGTCGCCGCCGAGTTGTTCGTCGATACCCACATCGCCTTTGCGAATGGCCGGCTCGCCGACGCGAGTCGCCTGACGGCAGGCGATCGGCTGTTCGCGCACCTGGGCTTTATCCGTCGCCTGCTGAAGCTGTACACGCTGCCGGCAGACGAGGCGGCGCGCCTGCTCGCGCCGGCCGTCGACGCGGAGATCGGCAGCCTCGAGTCCGACAGCAAATGGGATGTCGCGATCTCACGGCTGCGGGAATATATCACGCTGTCTCCGGGCGACTTGCCCCTGCAGGAACGACTGGCCGGGCTCTACTTCAGGGCGGCCATCGCCCGGCTTACCCCTGGTGAAGGCAAGGGCAAAGCCAATGCCGCCAGCCTCAGCGCGTCGATAGAGCCTCTCGAGCGCCTGCGCCGCGATTGTCCGGCATGCTCAGCCGTCTATGATTTCCTCGGACACCTCTACCATATCCAGAGCATTCAGCTGGGCAACGGCCAGCAACTGGCGGCGGCGCTGGTCGCGGCGCGCAAGGCGCAGATACTGTCGCCGGGGCTGGAGGGAGGGGAGAGCACCCTGTCGGAACTCGCGGCCGCGATGACGAAGCTGCAAAAGGAGATGGGCGAGATCGAGAGCCGGCTGCGCGGGGGCGGCGTCACGTTGAGCGCGGAAGGACAGGTGCTGCAGCGGGAAGTCAAGACCGGCTTCACCCTTCTCGAGCTCTACGACCGATCGCCTGAACCGTCGCAACTGGCGAAGGATCGACGTCTTGCGCAGGCGCGGAAGCTGTGGCGGGACGTCGGGCTGGCGGCCGGCGACGCATCGGACGACAAGGCTGGCGCCTTGCTGGATGTCGTCGGCGAGCTCTATGCGTCGGAAGCAAGGACCGTCGACGACCTCGCCGAGGCCTTTCGCAAGGCGTCAACGGAAAAGCCGATGATCTCGAATGTCGCACCCGAACCGGTGGCCCGGTTCATCGTGGCGCGCCGACAGGAGAATGCCGGCGAGGACGCGGCTGTCGCTGCCGATCAGCCGGAGCCGGCAAGTGCGTTCTCGATCTCCGTTCCCGCGGCGGCGGCGCGGCGCGATCGCGAACCTCTGTGGTACTGGCTGCTCGGACGGCAGGATCAGCCGGCGCGAATCCTGGCCGCTGTCGCTGGCGTGGCCGCGATCGCCGTGGCGGGCCTCACCATCCTGGATGCCCATGCGATGCGCATCCGGTCCGATGCCTACCAGGCGATGACGGCGGCAGTGCGCGCCCGCGATGAGAAGGCGATCATTGCCGAGGCGCAACGCTTCCTTGGCGCGTGGACGCTGCGGGCTGAGGAACCCCGCGACACGGCGGTCAGGGCGGCCGAGCGCGACGCGGTCGAAGCGCCCCATGCCCGTATCCGCAATGAGGCCGCGGCCGCCCTGCAGGGCGCCATCGACCGGGATGATGGCGCCGCGGCATTGGCCGCGGCCGAGCGCTTTCTGGCGGCGCCACCGCTCAAGGGCGTCGATCCGCGCCAGCAGGCCGTCCTGGACGTCTATGCGCGGGAGTTCGTCGCCTGGTTCAACGGACTTGGCGCCGCCTCCGGCGACACCGTCCAGGCGCGCGTCGAAAAATACAAGCAGCTGACCAGCGCGTCGCTGCCTGGTGTGAGGAAGCCATGAAGAAGCTCTTCTCGGTTGTCGCCACCGTCGTTCTCGCGGTCTGCGCGCTGCAGCTGCTGTACCTGGGCTTCGGGCGCAACGACAAATCGCCTGATGCGGCGCCGTCGTCCCAGGCAGCGGCGGTCGAGCCCTTGCGTATGGAGCCGGCAAGCGCGGCGGCGAATCGACAGCTCGAGTTGCCGCGGAACGTCAAGCAAGCCGTCGACTTTGCGGTCGATGAAGGCAGCTTCGCCGATTTCACCGAGCGCGAACAGCGGGACCAGTATCTCGACTGGCTGCTGTTCACGACCGTAGCCGCCCTTCAATCCTCGGCAGAGGAATACAACAGGATCCTGTTCGACCTGCCGACCTCGCGTCAGGGCTACATGCGTCCGGTCGGCAATTTCGAATTCGGCGAAACGCGCTCGCGTTTCATCGGCAACGGCCAGGCGCTTGCGCTCATCCCAGCGAACGTCACGGCCGCGCAACGCAAAGATTTCCTTGCTTCGATTGCCGATGAGCAGCGCAAGAACCTCGCCGGCCCGTTCACGAGCCTGATCGTCGTTGAATACGAGCTCGATGCGGAGCGAGGGCGGGGGACGCTGGTGCGGCGCGATGACGTCAGCTACGCCACGCTGTTCTCCGTCGAGTACGGCTACCACGAAGCCGTCGTCACGAATGCCGCCGAGCTCGGTCAGTTCACGAAGGTGGTTCCCGATCTCACGGCGATGGAGGTGGCGCCGGCCGGCCTGAAACTGGGCGGGCGGAAACTCCTGGCCCGGAACTACCGACCGATCGACATCGAGCAGGTCGCAACGGTGTGGCAGTCGGAACAGAAGATCCACAAGGCGCTCGATGATTGGAACGACCGATACAAGCGCGCTTCCGACGCGGTGCACTCACGCTGGGTTGGCCGTCCAGTCAGGGGCGAAGCCGAAAGGAAACGACTGGAGAGTCAATACCACCAGGAGCTCGAGGAAGTAGACCGCCGCTTCGATGACGAACGGAGCAGCCTGAAACTGGTCAAGGGAAGCGGGTTTTCACTGGACCCTTCGATTGACTTTCCAAGCCTGAAGGCGGCCTTCGATGCGGAGGTGCCAATGCTCAAGGCGCGCCTTGCGGATGCGTCGTTGGAGCAAAGGATTTCGGCAGTTTCCCAGGGATTGGCAAGCGAAGACGCAGCTCCGCTTCGCAGGCTCGCCTATGCCTCTCTGGGGTACGATGTTGCGATAGCGGAGATGCTTCTGGGCCTGGAGCGGCGGCATTCATTTCAGGCGGCTCGGTACGACGGCGATCTGCAAGGTACCGAAGTCGGCATGGTGCTCTTCTATACTGATTTGTTGGCGAAACTTTGGGCAATTGACTACAAGGAATCTTCGCCCCGTCACCGTGACATCCGCGATTTCGTCGACCATCCTTCAATAAAGTTGTCGCAAATCTATGACGCGGAGTCCGATGTACTGAACAAGGCGCGGCTTTGGTTTGGTTACACGGACCTGGGTTTCCAGCGCATCAACAAGAAGGACGGGATTCTTTTCGCGCGCAACGTAACACGCATCTATTCGGCAGGATCCACCGCATTCGACCCAGGCGCCGAAGGCGAGGTGGGCGTCTTCCTCGGCGGCCCGATAACCTGGTGGAATGATCACTACGAAGAAGTGGCGCAATACGAACCGGAGTACGAGCGGCTCAACCAGATCATGAAGTGGAGTGTCGCGATCGGTTGGCTCAACGACATCGAAGAGGCTGCCAGGCTCGGGTATCTCGCCGGCATTACGGTCGATCGTTCCAAGGTCTTTCCGACGTGGGCCGCTGCTCGCTCCGACCTGCGATTCCGCCGTTGGCAGAGTATCGGTTTCTATCCAGCCGGCTACAAAGGATCAAAAACAGAGGCTTTGCCGAGGCTTAGCGGGCCCGTTACAAGCGGTGGCGTCAGCCTCGCTTCCAAGGAAGTCGCCAAGCGCGCGCCCATCGCGCAGCAATTGCCGAAGGAAATGCTACGTTCCAATATCGACTATGCAGCCTCTTCGGCCAGTAAAGGTGTCCTGAAGGGCCTCGATGGGAGCATGTTCACGCTCGCCAAGGTGGACGCCAATCTGATGTCGACCGTTGCCAAGGCGAAGCCCGATGCGAGATTTCGTGGCGCGGCAACACAACTTGCTCACGCCGACGTCAAACGAACGGTGGCCGTTCATACCGACGTCGTCCGCATCGAAACACAGATCGGTAGTGTCCCTCGAAGCGGGCTCGACATACAGCGCGTATCGAACGGTTTCCAGGTTGGATCGCGTGCGCGGGAAGTTGATCGGGCGGAATCCCTTGCTCGAAGCTTGAGTGCGTCGAAGTCGCCCGACTCGGTCATTCGTGCGGAGCCGATGGTCGAAAGCGCGATCAAGACCGGCGAGACGAGCTATGTCGTCAAGCTCCAGGGCTCGCAGAAGTGGGTGAAGCTGGCAGCCGAGGAACAGCCAAGCGTCGATATCGCTTCTGGCTGGCAGCTCCGCGCCTCAGGAAGCGGTAGAGGGGCCCGCAGGATGCAGGCGTCCGTGGTTGACGAGGCACAGCTTCAGGGCATCGTTGCGGAATCCGTCGTTATCGAGGCGACAGGCGGCAGGCCGGTCCTGCGCCTGGTACCCAACGAAATACCGGCCGGGGCGCGCACGGTCGAAGTCGAAATCGGCGGCACGCGGTTGTCCGCGTGGGTCGAACCGCCGGCGGGTCCGCTGCACATGACCGCGAGGGAAGGTGGCCAGGTTGATGCTGTCCGCCTGGTCCAGCGGCTCGGCCCCGACGAGATCGGCGCCATTCGCACCGCCGCGGCGAACGACAACGCGCCGTCGCTTCGACTGCCCGGCGCCTCGCAGCGACCGGCTTCCTTGCCGAAGGCTCTGGAGGACAAGGACTTCCGCGCCGCCGCACAGGTGATCGCCGAGGATCCGGCGTCCGCGCACCGTATGGTGGACGCCGGGATATCGATCGATCTGCAAAGAAACGCTGTCCTGCTGCAGACGAAAGGACTCAACGAGGCGCTGCACGATCTCGACCGGCTGATCGTAATCTATGGCAAGCGGCCGGATCTGATGTTGCGACGTGGCCTCGTCCAGATCGAACGCGGCAATGCCCAATTGGCCGGCGAAACCGCCCTGGCCAAGCTGCCGGGTCCGATGCGTGATCGCAAGGCGTTCTTCGATGAGCTGAACCAGCGCTTGGCGTCGACCCCGAGCCGCGAGCGTGACCTCCGCCGCTATGCGGAGTATGCCGACTGGAACGATGTCGCCAGTCAGCCAGGCCGTATGGGAAGCGCCGGCACGACTGTCCGGCCGATGGTGACAGGTGGCCGCTTCGACTTCGAAGCGCAATTGGCGGGCATGCCGCCTGGCCAGCCACTTTCCCTGGCGGACGTGAGCAAGGTCCGGCCTGATGCAATCGTCTATCGCCAGAGCAGCACCAGCCTCAACGCCGTCGATTGGGCAGCTCCAGCCGATCGCTCGCTTGGCCTGGTCGTCACTGGTGATCTGGGCAAGGTGGTCCGCTTGTCCAGCCAGGACATTGCCCATTTCCGGCCAGCACAGATCTGGACTCCTGAGCATGCGGTCCCCTTCAAGGGGCTGGAGGGCAACGTGCACAATCTGCCGCCGGGACTCGGAAGCGGCGGCTATCAGGCCTGCAATCTGCTGACCGAGGCGTGCTCGAGTTCCGAATCCGATCGGAAGCAGAGCGAACCGGAGGTCTATCTCGTTGTCGCCGAGTGAGACAGGCGATGGCACGGCCATAGGCCTGAGACCTGCCGGTCTTTCCTTCGCCGGGCTCGAGGCTGGTGTCCAGAGGGCGGAAGACGATATACGCGCCGGCCGCTATGGCGCGGCGCTGGAGGCCTACACCGACTTGCTCAACGGCCGCCTCGCGCTTGAGGGCGGAGTCGACAGCTTTGGCGCGGCCGATCTCATCGTCATCGAGCGGTTGGCCGAGCTCGCCACCCTGTTTGGCCAGTTCGCGGCAGCCGATGACTTGCTGGTGGCGATGATCGGCCTATGCCGTCGCGCGGGGAACGATCTTGCCGGCGACTACACGCAACTGAAGCGGATCGAAACGCTGCTGGCCCGCGACCAGGTCGAGGAAGCCCAACGACTCGTCGGCGAGCTGGAAGACCGCATCGGCAACGTCACCGAGCTCGTTCTTTCGCCAGCCGAGCTGAGGCGTTGGGAAGGCGAGGTCATCGAATGGCGGCGGTTCGAGCGGGCGGACCGTTTTGTGCTGCTGACGCGCATCTACTTGATCATGGGCCAGATTCTCCTGGCGCACGGCTGCTACGGCGAGG
Source organism: Pseudomonadota bacterium (assembly GCA_023436825.1). The sequence goes on from JAEZHS010000246.1 coordinate 13,709, forward strand.
CGCGAGTCGTTCTGGAACGAGGGCTCGACCATGCCCGCGACCGCTCGGCGCCCGATCTGGCGCGGCGCGCGGGCGCGGTGCTCCGGATCGCGCACGTCGTGGCGCTGCTCGAGGGCGGCGATCTCGGGCAAGCCGAGGCGGTGCTCGCTGAGCTTTCGTCCGAAGCCGATGACAATCTCTCCCCGGCAACGCGAACCCGGCGGCTTGAGCTCACCGGCAAGCTGGATTTCATGCGCGGTCGCCTCGGGTCGGCGACACGCAATTTCGAGGCGGTCGTCGAGTTCTGCCGGCTATGTGGCTTCAGGCGCGCGGGCGCGGCGGCGGTGCTGAACCTGGCCCATGTCCTCGTCCTGCTGAACCGCGTCGGCGACGCCCTGCGCCTGGTGGAGGAGGTGCGCGGAGATGTCGAATTGCTGGCCGATCCGGGGTTGCGGTTGCGCACCAGGTCGGTTGCCTCGCTTGCTGTCGCCCGTCGCCGCTCGTCGGTCGCCGCTGCTTCGGTCGCCCTCTCGGTCAGGGAGATGATCCGCGCCCGCCAGCGACGCAGTGCCGGCCACCAGCCCTCCGTCGATCCGCCGCCCATCGCCCCGCTGACCGCGAGCTTCCTCACGTCCTTCGAAGACCGGGCGCTGCAGTTCCAATGGACCGTCGGGACAGCCATCGATGAGGCGGCGGACCGGCTCGACAGCATCCGCAAGATATTCCTGCACACCGATTCGCGGCTGATCCGCGCGCGCATGCCGGTCCTCGACGCACACTTGGCGGAAGCTCGCGGTGACTTCGAGGCGGCCGCGGCAGCCCTGGAAGCGGGTGTGGCCGAGTTGGCGTCGCTGTCGCTGCAGACGGAGCTCTGGCAGGCCCTGCATCTTCGTGCGCGCTGCCTCGATCGGCTCGGTCGTTCGGCCGAGGCGGCGCAGCTCTCGGAGGAGGCCAACACGCTGCTGGACGGCTTGACCGGGTCGCTCGAAGCGGGCGACCGCGCTGTCTTTCTCCTGAACAAGGCGACAGTCGAGGAGGAGTTCATCGCCGGCCAGGTCGACGCCCTGGTGAAGGAGCAGGAAGAGCTTGGCCGTCGCTCCGGCCTGGGCAGCCTGCGCTGCCGGCTGAGGGTGATGCGCCGTCTGGACGCCATCATGGAGCATGTGGACCGCTACAAGGCCTTCCTAGCCGACGGGCAGCTCACTGGCCGTCGCGATGCACTGCCGCGGCCGTCGTCCGAGGCGAGTTCCCTGGTCTCGCTAGTGCGGCGCCTGCTGGGAATCCAGCGCGACACCGCGCAGGTCTCGTTCCTCGTCCTTCCCGACCGGCTGGTCGTCATGTGGTCGGGCTTCCTGATGCTGGGCTTCGCGGTCAGCCCCGTCACGCGCCTGGATCTACGTGAGCGGGTGCGGCGATGGCACGAGTCGATGCAACGAGCGTCGACCATTTCGCGCGATATCAGCGGCTCGGAGGATGACTTCTCCCTGGCGGAGTCGGTTGCTGCGGCCGGCGAGCGAGCGGTCGTCGAATTGGGCGAGGCGCTGCGGCTCGATGCGGTGTTCGCGACGTTGCCGCCCAGTATCCGCCGGCTGTCGATCGTTCCCGACGACGTCCTGCACGGGGTGCCTTTTGCGGCGCTGCGGCGCCATGGACAGTTTCTCGTCGAGAAGTTCGCCCTGTCGATCGCCTACACGACACGACAGTCCGCTGCAGCGCGGCGGGTCGGCGGCAAGGTCGGGCTGGTCGTCGGTGTGTCGCAGGGATTCGGCCAGCTCCCCGACCTGCCGCAAGTCGGGCCCGAGGCCAAGGCCACGTCGACCTGGCTGGCGCAGCGCGGTCTCGAGGTCCGCTCGCTCATCGACACCGACGCCAGCCGCGCCGCGGTGCTCGACGGCCTGCAGCAGGCCGCGGTGGCTCACATCGCTTGCCACGGCACCTTCGAACCGGACCAGCCCGACCAGTCGGGCCTCGAAGTCGCACCGAAGCTCGGGCGCAACGGACGACTGACCCTGCGCGACCTGTCGTCGATGCGGCTCGATCAGTGCCGTCACGTCACGCTGTCGTCGTGCTGGTCAGCCGACAACTTCATCGTGCCCGGGCGCTGGATCATCAGTCTTCCTGAAACGCTGGCGCGCAGCGGCGTCGGCAGCACGCTGGGTTCGCTATGGCCGGTCGATGACGAGGTCGCGGTCGCCTTCATGAGTCGGTTCTACGCCGCGCTGGAGCGCCTGCCTCGCGACGAGGCACTGCGCGAGGCCCAGGTCGCCTGCCTCACCAACGCAATCGGCTGCCGCCGGGCCGGCGGAGGCCGGGCGATCGATACCAGCGCGACGTTCTTCTGGGCCGGTTTCACGCTCGCGGGCGACCCGGGGCGGCTTGGACTGTAGGGCGTCGGCCGGGCAGGGGTGCCATGAAAAAGACAGTGTACGCATTCCTCGTCGGCATCGACCAGTATCGGCTTCCGGTGCCGCCGCTCAATGGCTGCGTGAACGATGTCTCGGCGATTGCTGACGCGCTGCGCGAAATCGCAACAGGTCGTGCGTTTGCGGTCGAACTCAGGATGATCAAGGACGCCGAGGCCACCCGGGAGGCCGTCATCGACGGCTTCCGCAGCCATCTCTGTCGCGGCGGTCCGGATGATGTCGCGCTGTTCTATTACTGTGGGCACGGCTCGCAGGAAAACGCGCCGCCGGAGTTCTGGCATCTCGAGCCCGACCATATCGACGAAACGCTGGTCTGCTACGACAGCCGCGAGAGCGGCGAATGGGACCTCGCAGACAAGGAGCTGGCGACGTTGATCGCGGAGGTGGCGCAGACCCAGGCCCATGTGGTGTGCATTCTCGATTGCTGCCACTCGGGCAGCGGCACCCGCGCGATTGCCGACGAGGGCGTTGTCACGAGGCGAGCGCCTGCCGACCGAAGGATCCGGCCCATCGAGAGCTTCCTTGACGGCGCCGTCGCCGTGGCGGCGAGGGGCGAGCGCGGCGGTGGCCCGACCATGCGGTCGTGGAACATCGTCCCTGACGGACGGCACGTCTTGTTGTCGGCCTGTCGCGCCGACGAGACTGCGAAAGAGGTCAGGGAGTCTGGACGACCACACGGCGCCTTCACTGCCGCGTTGCTGGCGGTCCTGCGCCAGACGCGCGGCGTCGTCACGTACCGCGACCTCCTCAAGCGCGCCGAGGCGCAAGTGCGCCTGCGCGTCATGCAGCAGGTGCCGCAACTCGAGGCGACCAATGGCGAAGACCTGGCGAGGCTGTTCCTCGGCGGCGCGGCGCGGCGGGAGAGAGCGCAGTTCAGCCTGCGCTTCGATCGCGATCTGCAGTGGGTGGTTGATGGCGGGGCCATACATGGCATCGCGCCGCGCAATGCAGGCGAGACCACGATCTTCTCCATCTTCGACCCGCAGGCGACGGCTGCCGAAATGCGAACGATCGACGGTGCACTCGCCACCGCCGAAGTGCGGGAGGTGCGCCCCGAATTGAGCCTGGTCAGGCTGCACGCGCGCGGCCGCGAGCTCGACCACGAGACGGCTTATCCCGCCGTCATCGTGACGACGCCATCGCCGGCCATCGGTGTCCACATCACCGGCGCGGACGACGCTCTCGATCGCTTGCGGCGGGCGCTGTCGGTTGCCGGAGACGGCGGCGGTCCGTCGCTCCTGGTTCGTGAGGCGAAGACAGATGAACGGGCGGCACTGACGGTCGAGGCAGACGGCAAGATCTGGCGGATCGCCCGCGCAGGCGGCGATCGCGCCCTTGTGACGGAGATCGACTCGACGCAGGAGGTGGCGGCACGATCGACGGTCGAATGCCTGGAGCACGTGGCGCGCTGGCAGGCCGTGGCCGATCTCGGGAATCCGGACAGCCGACTCGATGCGGCATCCGTCGAGATAGCACTGCTGCGGCCGGCCATCGATGCGGCAGGCGAGAGCTGGCGGCAAACCGAGCCTGGCGAGGATATTCGCCTCGAGTATGTCCATGCGAACGGACGCTGGAATCGTCCGCGCTTTCGCCTCGAGCTCAGGAATCACGGACCTGACGACCTCTACTGCGCGCTGCTGGTGCTCGGCCAGGACTTCTCGATCGACTCCGGCCTGCTGCCCGGCGGGACCGAGCACATTCCCGCAGGTCGTGCGGTCGCGGCGTTCGGCGGCAAGGACCTGTACGGCCACATCCCTGACGCGAAGTGGCGGGCCGGGCGGACGCATAGCAAGGACATCCTGAAGCTGATCTTCAGCACCGAGCAGTTCGATCCGCGGTTGTTCGATCAGCCATCGATCGATCAGCGCACGGGCAGTCGCTCGACCAGATCGGCCGGCAGAAGTTTTCAAAGCTCTTTGGAAAGGATCGCGGCACGCATCCATCGCGGTATAAGTGCGCACCCTGAAGAAGGAGAGCAGACGCCCGACTGGGCGGTGAACGAGCTGGTGCTGACGGTGGTCCGGCCGCGCGATACCGTTTTACGCTGACCTGGTGGGAGGTCTGGCATTGGCCTCAGTGGGCGCGATGCAATTCATGGACGTAGCAGAGTTGACTATTTCTAGACGCGCTTGGCGCTCCGTTGCAAGATTGTCTGTGCTGATGTCGGGGGCATTATGGCTGAAGTCGAAGCAGGGCCGGGCGTGCGGGTTCGCACGCCTGACGATGTCGAGGTGCGGATCGTCCAAGACGGTCCGACACGGCGCGGTATCCGCCGGGCCGCCACGAGTACGGCACCCGCGACCGCGGACTTAAAGAGTGCCCTCTCTTCCGCCGGTTTCGAGCTGGCCTCGGAGCTTCAGATCGCTCCGACAACGCCAGGCACTCGAGCCCTCCGTCGCGACCGGGACGCCGGGACGGAGATCGAAGTCATGGTTGGTCCCTCCGAAGGTGCGCTCGTCCTGATCGAAGGGGCGGGGGGCGTCTACGCGTGGAGCTACCCGCAGGAGGAAAGCCCTCAGCCGTCGCGCCGGCGGGGCCCGGCCACGCGCACCTTGGTCTTTCCGCTCGCATCTCCGCCGACCGCGGGAACTCGGGCGCGGACCCCGTCATCCGGCCGGCGCGGTGCGGTCCTCGACTGGATCGGGGACAAGCTTCTGGAGCCGGTGCGCGCGTACGTGCTGAAGTTTCCCGTGAAGGCGATCATCGACACGTCGGTCGACTATCTTGAAGGAGACACGATCGAAGGGTTGGTCGCACTCGCCGGGGATGATCCCGGGCAATGGCGGCCCGGCGGTGCGCCGCTTCCGGCATTGCCGCAGGATCGCCCGGCAAGGGTCCTCCTCATGGTGCACGGCACCTTTTCCTCGACCGCCGGCGGATTTGGCCAGCTCGCGGCGAGTAAGACGGGCAAGGCCTTTCTTTCGAAGGTCCGCGACGCCTACGACGCGGTTCTCGGCTTCGACCATAAGACGCTCGCCGTGGACCCGAAGGCAAACGCCAAGGCATTCATGGATGCCCTGGAGATGCTCAAGCTGCCCAAGGGATCGACGCTCGACGCCGTTGCCCACAGTCGCGGCGGGTTGGTCTACCGGGTCCTCGCCGAAGAGCTGCTCGAGACGCGCCGCCCGGACATCGTGCTCGGAAAGGCCGTGTTCGTCGGCTGCACCAACGGCGGCACACATCTCGCTGAGCCCAAGAATTGGGTGGCGATGGTCGATCTTTACACCAATGCGATCATGGCGGGCGCACGCGGCGTGGCCGCTCTGGTCGGCGGTTCGGCGATAAGTCCTTTCGTGTCCATGGGGATCAAGACTGTCGGTCGCTTCGTGCAGATGTTCTCCGAGGTCGCCATCACCGAGAAGCGAGTTCCCGGGTTGGCGGCAATGCGGCCTGCCAGCACCGTGATCGAGGAATTGAACGGCCGAGACAGCGGTCTCGAGCGATTGGCCACGTACTTCGCGGTCACTTCGAATTTCGTGGCAAAGCTCGACCCGCGCAACGGCGTCACAAAGGAGCTGGCGGAATTCGTCGTCGACCGCGTGACGAATCGCTTGTTTCAGGTCGCCAACGATCTCGTGGTCGATACCGCGTCCATGACGTCGTTCGGTGCCCGCAACAAGCGATTGGAGGCCGGGAAGACGTTCAGTTTCGGCGATACCGATGCGGTCTACCACACGATCTATTTCACCGCCGCTGGCATCCATGAGCAGCTTGCCAAATGGCTGGGCGTCGACGCCGCCGGGTCTGCGACGGCGGTTCGCGAATTCTCCCGTGGCGGCGCCATTGGAGTCGCCGCAGGGGACATCGGTGCAGGTCTGCAGAACCGGACACGCAGCACCACGCGCCGATTCAGATTGAGCCCGCCGCGACCAAAGAAAGACGTCTCGTCGGCTCCGAAGGAGCCCACGACGACACCAGGCGTCTCCTGCCACTTTGCGGCAGAGATGAATCCCTATCCACGCCTCAAGACGCGCGAAGCGCTTTTCGTAACGGCGTCGCGCGAGCGCATCGAAATCGCCGGGCATGCAGCGGCGGCGACCTCGGTCGATCCTGTGAGTGTGAATGAGACCCGCAAGATCACCATCGAAGTGATTGGCCGCAAGAACTGCAAGGTCGTCGGCAGATCCGTCGAGGAGATCGACGTGCCGAGGGAGCAACGGCCGACGAGCGTGCGCTTCGAGCTCGAAGGTATCGAGAAGGGTGTCGCCGACGTCCTTGTCGAGGCCAGACAGGGCGCACAGGTGCTGGTCTCCTTTACGCTCGCGCCGGTCTTCGTGGATGACGGCGACAAGCTGCGCGCGAGCCAATCCGGCACCGTGACCGCGAGCGTTCCGGAGGAACCGGCTGTCCTGCGGATATACGAGATCGTGGAGGGCGATCGCGTGACCCTCAGATTCGATCTGACATGCTACGATCCGAACATCTCGGTATCGGAGTCCCTGACATTGCGCGCGGGCTTCTCCCGAGACGCGTATGTCATGTTCATTTTCAAGGAAATAGAGAAGGCCTGGCTGACGGCTGGTCGCGTCTATGACCAGTTCCTGCTCAGGCTCAAGTCCAACGGCATCGTGATGGCGAGGGATCTGTTGCCCGATCCTGTCCGCGATGCCCTGTGGCGTCATCGCGACGCCATTCGCGCGATTCAGGTGATCTCCGAAGAGCCCTTCATTCCCTGGGAATTGCTCTACATCACTGATCCCAGGGCGGGACCCGAGGGCAAAGGCTTTCTCGGCGAATGGGGGCTGGTTCGCTGGCTTCACAACACCCGGTGGCCCGGGCGACGTCTGGCACTCAACGGCGATCGCGTCAGATACGTCGTTCCCGATTATCTCGATCCGGCTCTGGCACTCGACGGTGCAGTCGAAGAGCGCAAGATGCTGGCGACGCTGTTCGCTGGTTCTCGATCGGTGGACGCCGACAGCATCAACGTCGCCGAATTCCTTCAGGCAGATGCCCAGAATTGCGACGTGCTGCATTTCGCCTGCCATGGCGAGGCCGCGCAACAGGCGGTCATGCGGGCCGATCTCTTGATGACGGGCACAGAGGTCGATGGCGAGTTCATCGTCGACGCCCTGTCGGCCGAAGTGGCGAAGACGCACGCTCGCTTTGCGGCGGACGGGCCACGCCCGATCGTTTTCATCAATGCCTGCCAGACCGGGCGGGCGGGGCCTGGGATTTCCGCGGGCGTCGCCGGATTTGTCGATGCGTTTCTTCGGCCGCTCTCGGAACGGGGCGCTGGAGCTCTGATCGGAGCGCTCTGGTCGGTGGACGACAAGCTCGCCGCCACATTCGCGAAAAGCTTCTATGAGGCATTGCTCGGAGGCAAGTCGCTGGTCGATTCGGCACGCGCCGCTCGCGAAGCGGCCAAGGATCGCAAAGACCTGACGTGGCTGGCTTACACCGTGTACGGAGATCCCTTCGCGCGGACGACGTAGTCCCGGCCATCGGCATCGATCGTACCGATGGCCTCGTCGCCGGGCCGTCGTCAGGATGGAGACCGACCATGACGAAAACGCTCTCCGATCTTCTCAGGGCCGCAGCACATGGCATGCCGACCTTCCAGAAACTGTTCGATTCGCTCGGCGCCAAGCTGACGCCGGAACTCGCCGCCGAAGCGAGACAATTCTACCAAACGGCGCTTACGGACCAGCGCCTCGGCGACGCTGGTCTGGGGGCCTTTGTCACCGCCGTCTTGTATGCGTCCCTGGGCGACGAGGCCAAGGAATTGCGGGCGCGCTTCGACATGCTTCAGGCCCGGTACATGCAGGCGGACACTCTCGAGGAGTACGAGGCGGTGCGTCAGGGCGCACGGAGGATGGCGCCGAGGGCCGACAAGGCGGGAGATGGGGAACTCGTCTTCCGCGCCTGTGTCCTGGCGGCCGACTCTGCCTACTTCGCCTCGGAACTGGCCGGGAAAGCCGAGGAGCAGTGGCATCTGACTGTGCTCTCGGACCTGTTGATCTGCTTCGAGAAAAGGCAGGCTGCCTTGGGCTCCGATGTATGGGACGCCAGGCTCGTCTCGCTTCTGAGCGCACTGCTCTCCGAGATCATGTCGAAACTCTTCGTCGAGAATGACAGGAAGGAAAGCTACCTGCGGATGCTGGCGCAAAAGGTGGATGCGCAGATTCCGCTCGATTTCGTGTTTCCGGCCGATCCCCCGAAAACGGTACGTGCGGCGCTCACGCTGAGCGGCCTTTCCTACACCCATGGCGATGCAAAGAGCGCACACCAGCGCTTGAGCATCGCGATGGAGGCGGCCGAGCGCCAGGGTGCGCGCGACGCGTGGCTGGCGATGGCGGAGATGACCTATAGCGGTGACCGCGGGTCTAACGCGCCCGGACCGGAGCAGGTCGAGCTGCGTCGTCGCCTGCGAGAACGCTGCGAAGAGAGCCGAGCCCGCTTTCTTTCGCGCGCAGGACGGCTCCATGCCGCCCAGGACCTCAGTCCCATTCTGGGCGAGATGCTGCGGGATGAGGTGAGCGATGGCGGCTTCTCGAGCAGCGAGGTCTTCGACGCGGTCGAGGCGATGAAGGCGCGCATGCTCCTCGATCAGCTGGAAGTCGAATTTTGCGCTCCAGGTCCTGAGGCGCTGGCGACGCAAGTCGGCGCAATGGAACGTGAAGTGCTTTCTTTTCCGCAGCCCGACGGGGAAGCCCGTCTGGTTACGAACGAGTTGAGGTTGCTGAGCCTGCTGCCGGTGGCACGCGTGTCCGCAGCCGGTGGGGATGAGGAGAAATACCGGGCGCTCAAGGAGATCGAAGCTCTTTACGCCGGACACGAATTTGGTTTTCGAGGTGCCGGACGAACGGCCGAATTGAAAGACGTGATGAGCGCGTTGAATTCCGATGAGGCGCTCATCGAGTACTGCATTCCCCATAGGCCCCTGCATCCGGCAAGGGAACTCATCATCGTCGTCGTGACGAGAAGCGCGGCTGAGGTCGTCTACGTTCCGCTCGATGATCTGGAACAGCACATTCCTTCCGCGAGCCTCATCGGGAGGATTTCCGTCGACGGCCAGGCGCCGATCGACAGCAGCCCCCTGGGCGACCTCGTCGTCAATGTTCGCACGTCCATTCAGAATGCGGACGATCGTGCCGCCGACGCGGCACTCCAGGTGCTCCATCAACACCTCATCCAGCCGATCGAAAGTGCCGGTTTTGGCCCACGGAAGTTTCGTCGATGGATCGTGATCGCCCATGGAATGCTGCACGCAGTGCCGTTTGGCGCGCTTCTCAACGCGGAGGGTGGAAGGCTGATCGAGGCCGTCAGCCTCACCATGGCGCCCAGCGCATCCGTATGGCTGCGGCAAAGCTCTCGCGGACGACCTGCGGCGAACAGTTTCCTTGGATTTGCCAATCCGCATCTTTCGGACGATGAGGCTGAGACGCTGCCCGAGGCCGAGGAAGAAGTGAAGGAGATTCGGGCGGTGCTTTCGAGCTTGTCGGGCCCCTCACCGTTCGTGGGTGCCTCGGCGACGATGTCGGAGTTCAGGGATGAAGCGCCGGGCAAGAGCATCATTCACCTGGCAACGCATGGTGAATACCCTGAAATCGATGCGATTGACTTTCACAGCATACTGCTTGCCGCCGGCACCGGCGATGATGGCCGACTGAGTGCGGACGTGATCCGGCAGCTCGACCTGCGCGCTTGCCGGCTGGTTGCCCTGAGTATTTGCGATGGCGGACTCTACCGTTTCGGCCCGGGGGACGAGCCCTACGGTTTGGTGCCGGCGTTCATTGCCGCTGGCGCGGAAAACGTCCTGGGAACGCTGTGGCCGATCGGCGACGAGTTCGCGCGCCCCTACATGGTCGCGTTTTACCGGCATCTGGTCGTCCTCGGACCGGCGGACGCCTTGCAGAAAGTCAGCCTCGAGCAGATAAGAGCCGGCGCTTCATTGCGTGACTGGGCGGCCTTCGTCGTCACGGGGCCGGGCCGAGCGATCGCGTAAGCGCCCAGCTCGCAGCAGGAATGGTAGGCCCGGCAGGATTCGAACCTGCGACATAACCGTTATGAGCGGCTCGTTCTAACCACTGAACTACGGGCCCCCGTCGCCGAGGGCGAGGTTCTACACCCAATCCGATGCGCGGTCGAACAGGGAGTGTCGGATCACGACGGGCCCTTGCGATGCTCGGCGGACCTGGCGCGCAATGCGAGGGGCAGGCCCTTGCCGGGCTTGAAGCCGAGCTGACGTGAAACCTCGTCGGTTACACGCAGCAATTCCGGCAGGATCGACCGCGACGAGTCGACGTCGACGGCGTCGGTGTTGTCGAGCACCGTCAGCGAAGCCACGATCGCGCCCTGGTGGTCGAACACGGGAGCGGCCAGGGCATTCAGGCCGATCACCAGATCGTCCTTGGTCCAGCCCGCCATCGTCGGAGCTTGGTCAGCACGCTTGCGGCGCTGCCTCTGCTTGGTCAAGTCGCCTCGCCGGCCTGGGCGCAGGAAGGGTACCCGAGCAGGGCCGTCACAGTGGTGATTCCCTTTGCGCCCGGCGGCGGCACCGACATCGTCGGACGCATCCTGCAGCAGAAGCTGTCCGAAAGGCTCGGGCAGTCGGTCGTGGTGTTGAACAAGCCTGGCGCGGCCGGCACCATCGCCACCAAATTCGTCGCCAAGGCGGCTCCTGACGGCTACACGCTGTTCTTGTCGTGGGACTCGCATGCCATCAATCCCCTCGTTTACAAGAATCTCCCGTACGACACGTTCAAGGACCTCGTCCCCGTGACGCTGGTGGCGAGGGTGCCGCAGGTCATGGCCACCTGGGGCGGACTGCCGGCGAACACCCTGAGCGAGTTCGTGGCGCTCGCCAGGAGCGAGCTCGGTAAGCTGAACTCCGCTTACGTCGGTCCCGGCAATTCCAATCACCTGATGTCCGAGTACTTCCATCGTCTCGCCGGCATTCAGTTGATGCATGTGGCGTACAAGGGCGGCGGCCCGTCGATCGTCGCCATGCTATCCGGCGAGGTGGCGTACAGTTTCTTGTCCTACACGTCGCTGCGCGGCCTGTCCGATATTCCCGTGGTTCCGACGATGTCGGAAGCACGCCCGCCGAGCTTGACGCTTACGTGCGCAAGGAACACGACAAGTGGGCCCTGTTCGTGAAGGAGGCGGGGCTCCAGTTCGAGTAGCACGCAGGCCTCATGCACCGCGTGCCCGGCCAAACGACCATCGCCGGCGCGCGCGAAGGCGGTGTCCTATTGGGCTGCGATCTTCGCTTCCTTGAACGCCGGCATGACGTCTTGTGCAAACCAGCGCAGCTGGTTCTTGAATTCCACTGGGGACAGTCCTTCGGCCCAGTGGATCATGAAGTCCTCCAGCCCGGGATACTTGGCCTCGATCGATCTAATTCCGTCGATCACCTGGGCGGGCGTGCCGCACAGCCACGCCTTCTGCTTCACGCCGTCGCGGATCGACGGGATGGTTGCCGGTGCGCCCGGCGTGCCCCACGTCCGTCCCTGGTCGTCCGCATAGCGCACGAAGCCGAACGGCGCGAACCACTTGTAGCGTTCGTCATGCGCCGGCTCGATGCGCTGGATCGCCTCTTCCTGGCTGTCGGCCATGTAGAGACCGGCTCCCCAGATCATGTCCTCGCCGAGCTTCTTGGGGCGGCCATGGCGGGCGCAGGCGTCGTGATATGCCCGCACGACATCGTCGAGGATCTTCTCGCCGTTCAGGTCCACCATGGCCTTGAGGCCGTAGCGTGCCATCATGTCGATGGTCCGCCCGCTGGCGATCGGCATCCAGATGTCGACGGGCAGGTGCTTGGGACGCGGCACCATCGTGATCTCTTTCAGCCGGTAGCCTCGGTAGTCGACCGCGGGCGGGCACTCGAAGTACTTGCCCTTGAAGCGGAAGGAGTCCTCGTTGAAGCACTTCAGCAGGAGCTGGAGCTGCTCCTCGAAATATTCGCGGTTGGCCTCGGCATCGATGAGCGGCGCCCCGAAGGTTTCCACCTCGCGACTATGGTAGCCGCGGCCGACGCCCATGATCAGGCGGCCGTCGGTCACGATGTCGGCCATGGCGTAGTCCTCGGCCAGCCGGATCGGGTGCCACATCGGCAGGACATTGAAGGCGCAGCCGAACTTCAGCCGCTTGGTCTGTGTGGCGAGCCACAGGCCGAGCTGCACCAGGTTGGGCAGGCATTCGTAGCCCTCGTGCTGGAAGTGGTGCTCCGCCGTCCACAGCGCGTGGTAGCCGAGCTCGTCCATGAGCCGGGCGACATCGCGGGCGGTGGCGAATACCTCGCTCAGGCGGTCGGTGGAATAGCGACGCTCGTCGGCCGGCATGCCGTGGAGGCCGACATTGTCGAGGTCGATCTGACCCACGTAGAGGGAGTGAAACCGCTTGATCATGTGACCCTTCCTTCAGCGACAACGTCTTTCGCGATGGGCGGCCGTGGAGGCGTGCATTCTGACCGGAGTTGCGCGCCCCGTCACGACGGCGTGGTGCGCAGCAAGGGAGGCCGATGCCGTCGCGCGGGTTCAATTGGCGAGGCCGGCGAGGCGCAGCCCCTTGGCCAGGGTGGCCCCATCCTCGGCCCGCCGATAGCTGAATGAGTTCTGCAAGTATGAACATCGCGGGGTTGAATCGAGGCGTCTCACGTTGGCGAGGCTCCGCCGGGCCTCGTCCTTGTTGCCGAGAAAGGCGTGTGCGGCGGCGGCCGACAAGCCAATTGGGGAGGTGGGAGGCGGCCTGGGTGGCACCCCGAGCCGCCTCCTCGAAGCGGGCCACGAACAGCAAGGCCATACCGAGATAGCCCTGCGCAAGGCCTTGTTCGAGACCCAGCGGACTGATGGTCCTGGCGCGAGCAAGCTGCTCGATCGCCTGCGCCTGCTCGCCACAAAACTTGCTGACGGCTCCGCGTTGCGTCCAGACGTTTGCCAGATTCGGATGAGGACCGTCGCCATCTCGCCGAACGACGCGGCGATGTCGTAGTCGCAGCAGATCCACGCCAGCGAGAATCCGGTAGCGCTCAACGCCCTGGCATCGCCCTGTCCGACCGCGGCCACCACTTGCGACAGGCGGCGGACTTCCGTGTCGGCCGACGACGGATCGAAGTCCCATCCCTGAAGCTTGCTGGCCGAATAGGTATGCGTTGCAAGGCCGTAGGGCGTCCGGAAGTCCGGGGCCAGTTCGATGGCGCGATAAAAGTGGTCCCGCGCCTGCCTGTTGGCGTCCCTTCCGAACTGCCGGAAGAGGGCCAGGCCGCGCAGGAAATTGTCGTAGGCATCGAGGCTGGCGACCGGCTTGCGCCTGGCCCGCCTACGGAGCCGCGAAGGCCGGCATCGTGCAGCTCAGTAAGAACTGCGGCTCGGCTTGGGCCAAGGAGAACATTCAGGTAAACAGGCCAGCGGCGCCTCGGATTTCATCACCGAAGCCGACTCCCGGTCGATGGCGGCTTGCTCTGGGGTGCTTGACCCTCCTGCGCCAAGGCTTCTGAGGGTTCGCCCTGCATAGCGTGGCGCAAGGCTATTCCGCGGGCGGCACGAACATGTAGCCGATGCCGCGCACCGTGCGGATGACGGTTGGCTTCTCCGGCGTCGGCTCGATCTTGCGCCGGATGCGGGTGATGCGCAGGTCGATGGCGCGGTCGAATGGGTCGCGGCTCCTGTGGCTGGTCGTCTCCAGCAGCCAGTCGCGTGACAGCGGACGGTTGGGGTTTTCGGCGAAGGTCTTCAGGATGTCGAACTCGCCCGAGGTGAGCGCCACGTCCTTGCCGGCATTGTCCAGGAGCTGGCGCTTGGGCAGGTCGAGCGTGTGCTGGCCCATGCGGACCCGCTCCAGCAGCGACGGCGTCGACTTGTTGACGGAGCGGCGCAGCACGCTCTTGCAGCGTGCGAGAAGCTCGCGCGGCTCGTAGGGCTTGGCGACGTAGTCGTCGGCGCCACTCTCCAGCCCGAGCACCTTGTCCACGGAATCGCCCGCTGCAGTCAGCATGATGATGCCGACCCTGGTGCTGCTTTCGCGCAGCCAGCGGGCCAGCGCGAAACCATCCTCCTGGCCGGGAAGCTGCACGTCGAGCAGGACGAGATCGGGCATGGCGCGCGAAATCTGCCGGCGCATCTGCGCGCCGTTCTCGACGGCGATCACCTTGAGGTCGTGGTTCATCAGGTAGGTCTCGGCCGCCTTACGCTGAAACGCATCGTCCTCGACCAACAGAATGGAGGGTTGCAGCATGACTTGATCCGAAATAAATGTTTTCTCTAATTCCGACAAAATACCATGATTTCTCAACGAGATATAGCCGTTTCTTGATATATTTGATACAGTTCTTCGCCTAATTTGCCACAGGCGCAACACATGTCCTTCCCACCCTTAGAGCCGCGACCCGGGATCGTCTCTATCCCTAGTTCCAGCGATCCGGACTCTCTTGGGGACGGACGTTGCCGTGAGGCAAAGTCAGTCAGCCGATCGGCGCACGGGCAAGGACGACGAACTAGGCCGCCACGCCTCGGCGCGGGCGAAGGACGATGACTGTCATCGCGACTGAGCCGGCAGCCCAGGCTGAGCCAGCCGCGTCGGCGAGCCAAGAGGCCTTCGTCCGCGCCGAACTCATTCGCCGCCTGTTCGAGGGCTCGGCGCAGTCCCGTTACTTCTCCTTCGTCCTGTGGCCGGTGATCGCGGCGATCTACTGGCGCCAGATCGACCTGATCGAGCTCGCCGGGCCCTTCGCCGCCCACGTCGTCGTCACCCTGGGATTCGATGTGCTGCGGCGGAACTTCAATCGCGCCAATCCGCCCGACGATGAGGTCGTCCGCTGGGGCTGGTGGTTCGCCGCGCTCTCTCTGCTGGCCGGCGCGTGCTGGGGTGTCGCGGGTTATATGCTCGCCTCCAAGGACTACGAGCTGCAGCGCATGTTGCTTGGCCTTGTGCTGCTGGCGACGATCACCACGGCGGTGCCGATCCGCTCGGCGCATCCGCCGACCTTCTTCACCTTCGCCGGCGCGACGACGGCGCCGCTCCTGTTCGTGCTGCTGACCTCGGCCGAGCCGTTCTATCAACTCGTCGGCATCGCTGGCGGCGCCTATGTCGGCCATCTCATGGCCTATGTGCGCGACGTCCATCGCTGGCAGTACGACAACATCGCGCTCGCCTACCAGAAAGAGGATCTTGCCCGCCGCCTGCAGGTCGCCTACGACGAGGCGCGTCACGCGCGGGACATCGCCATCGGCGCTCAGCGTGACGCCGAGAGCGCCGACCAGGCGAAATCGACCTTCCTGGCCACGGTGAGCCACGAGATCCGTACGCCGATGAACGGCGTCCTGGGCATGATCGACGTCCTGGAACGCACCGAGCTTTCGGTCGAGCAGCGCGAGGCGCTCAGCACCGTACGCTATTCGGCGTCGGCCCTGTTGCGCATCATCGATGACATCCTGGACTTCTCCAAGATCGAAGCCGGCCGCCTCGACCTGGAGCAGATCGAGCTGTCGACCGTCGAGCTGATCGAGGGAGCGGCCGAGACGCTGGCGCCGCACGCGGTGGCCAAGGGGCTGAGTCTCGTCGCCTATGTCGCCGCCGACGTGCCCGATCGCGTGGTCGGCGATCCGCTGCGCCTGCAGCAGATCCTGTTCAACCTGCTGGGCAACGCCATCAAGTTCACCGAGGCGGGCTCGGTGCGGCTGTCGCTCGAGAATGCCGGCGACGGCCTGCTGCGCATCAGGGTCGCCGATACCGGCATCGGCCTCACCGAGGAGCAGCGCAATCGCCTGTTCCAGCCGTTCGTGCAGGCCGACAGCTCGACCACGCGCCGCTTCGGCGGCACCGGGCTCGGCCTGTCGATCGTGCGCCGCCTCGCCGAAGCCATGCAGGGCGGAGTCGAGGTCTCGAGCAAGCCGGGCGAGGGCTCGACTTTCATCGTCACCGTGCGGCTGGGCTCGGCGGTTCCTGCGAGCCGCGGCGAGTCGATGCTGCGCGGCCTGTCTCTTGCCGTCGCCCTGCCAGATGCCGACGAAGCCTGCGCCATCGCCCGCTATCTCGCGGATGCGGGCGCCGAAGTGGCCATCCATCCGGATGACAATTTCGTCGGCATTCTCGTCGCGAACCCCCGTGCGGAGATCTACCTGCCGCGGCCCTATCGCCGCGATGCTCTGGTGCGCGCCGTCGCCCGTGCGGTGGGCCGGGCGACCGATGCCGTGGCGGTCGCGCCGCCCTGCGCAGCGCCGCTCAATGGCCGCGTGCTGGTGGTCGACGACAATTCGGTCAACCGCAAGATCCTGGCGCGACAGCTCGAGATGGCCGGCGCCACGACCGATTCGGCATCGGGCGGCGAGGAGGCGCTCGAGCTGTGGCGCACGGGTCGCTACGACCTGGTGCTGGCCGATCTGCAGATGCCGACCATGGACGGCTTCGAGCTGGCCCGTCGCATCCGCGCCAGCGAAGCGGCCGAGCGCAGGGCGCGTACGCCGATCCTGGCCGTCACCGCCAGCACGCTCGAAGACCAGGAGCAGAGGAGCCGGGCGGTCGGCATGGACGGCTTCATCACCAAGCCGATCGGCATCGAGCAGTTGCGGGCCACGCTCGATGTCTGGCTGAAAGGCGTCAAATGAACCAAAGCCCCTACCAGGCCTATGATCGCGACAAGCTCGTCGAACTGTTCGGCGACGATCCGCGGACCCTGGCCGAGGTCGAGCGCGAGTTTTTAGACACCGCCCGCGAGGCGGCGCGCGAGATCACTGGCACCGACGACTTCACGATGATTGCCCGCGCCGCCCATCGCCTGAAGGGCGCTTCGGGCATGATCGGCGCGCTCGCGCTGCGCCGGATCGCCGAGGCCATCGAACGGGCGGCGAAGGCGGAGGACCTGTCGACCGTGCGGCGCCTGCGCGAGATGTTCGACCCCGAGGTCCGCCGCGTCGCCGAGCAGGCGGGGGTTCCGGTAGATTAATCACGCTCTTCCGGACCGCGCGGTCCGGAAAAGTCGCGGGATATAACTATAGTTGGTTGTCGCGCGGCCGCAGCTTTATGGTCGCCGAATAGGATAGGAGCTTGCGGCCGTCCTGCTCGAGCAAGCCGCGCACGAAGGCGAGCGACTTGCCATGGCGCGGCACCTCGACACGGGTCGTGATCGGCGCAGTAGACGTGCCGGCCGCTAAGAACTCGGCGGCGAAGGCCACGGTTGATGGCGCCATGCCGGTGATGATCCCGGCAGCGCGCGTCACCGCCGAATCGGCGAAGCTCATCATGCAGCCGCCGTGCAGCACGCCGCCCGAGTTGCACATGTGCGGCAGGGTGGGCTGGACCAGCGAGGCGCCGTCGCTCTCCTTGCGGGCGTAGGAGGGGCCGATATGGCGGGAGTAGACGCTGGCGTTCGACAGCAGATCGAAACCGGCGGGCACGCTCTGGGTGACGAGCGCCGGCCGGACGGCGGCCGACGCGTCCTTGCGCTCCATCGCCTTGGCGCGCGGCACGTGACGGCACACGCCCGACCACAGCGCGATGGTCTTGCCCTGCTGGCTGATGCTGCCGCGCGCGAAGGCGAGGCGGCCGGTCACCTGCAACGGCTCGCCGCTCGCCTCGAGCGGCAGCCCGACGCGGCCGGCGTCGAGGAATTCCACGGCGATGCTCACCGTCACGGCGAAGGCGGTGTTGGTGCCGCCATCGGCGGCGCGCCCGGCGACCAGGCAGAGCGCATAGTCGGCGAAGGTGAGCGTGGCGCCGCCATGCACGCCGCCGGCGTAGTTGCCGTGCCGCTCGTGCGTCGGCAGCACGCAATGCACGCTGCCGGCTTGGCGCGCGTCGCCCTCGATGCGGTAGTAGAAGGGCCCGATGTGATCCTCGAAGGGATCGGGCGGCACGAAGACCGAGTAACTGCCGAGGTCGATGGAATCGGGCATCCGGAGGCTCTTGTGAAGCTTTGCTGCGGCGCTCTAATAGATGAAATTCCCCCACCGACAAAGAGCCACGGAGCGAAACGTCATGGCGTCAGGCGTGCATAAGGTCGACATTTCCTGGGATCGCCGGCCCGGTGGCACGGTCGCCAACGTCGTGTTCGACAATTCGCGCAAGCTGAACGTGGTCAATCCACCGGCATTGCTCGATCTCACCGAAGCCTTCCTGGGGCTGGCGCGCGAGGACGATCTGCGCGCCGTGGTCTTCTCCGGCGCCGGCGGTCGCGCCTTCATCGGTGGCGCCGACATCAACTACATGACCAGCATGAAGAGCTCGGAAGACGGCCGCGCCTTCATCACCATGATCCACAAGCTCTGCCAGGCCATTCGCGACTGTCCCGTGCCGGTGATCTGCCGCATGGAAGGCTACACCTTGGGCGGCGGGCTCGAAGTGGCGGCGGCCTGCGACATGCGCATCGCCGCCGACAACGCCTTCTTCGGCATGCCCGAGGTGAGGGTCGGCATACCGTCGGTGGTCGAGGCGGCGCTGCTGCCGCGCCTGATCGGCTGGGGCCGCACCTCATGGCTGCTCATGACGGCGGAGAACATCGACGCCGCCACGGCCGACCGCTGGGGCCTGGTCGAGCAGGTGGTGCCCGCCGCCAGGCTCGATGCGGCGATCGAGCGTTGTGTCGCCTCGATCGTCGAGGCCACGCCCAAGGCGGTGCGGGCGCAGAAGCGGCTGATGCGGCGCTGGGAGCGACTGCCGCTCGACGAGGCGGTGCAGGCCGGCATCGACGCCTTCGCCCAGTCGGTCGCCGACGGCGAGCACATCGAGCGCATGGGCGCGTTCGTCAATCGCAAGAAGAAGTAAGAGTCATGCTGGATCGCCGTCGGTTCGTCCTGTCCACCGCCGCCCTTGCGGCCCCAGGGGCCGCCTTCGCCCAGGCTTGGCCGAGCAAGCAGATCAGCCTGGTGATCCTGTTCGCCGCCGGCAGCGGTACCGACACCATGGCGCGCATCTTCGCCGAGAAGCTTTCAGCCCAGACCGGCCAGCCCGTGGTCGTCGACAACAAGCCGGGCGGCAACGGCACCATCGCCGGCGCCTTCGTGGCGCGTGCCGCCGCCGACGGCCACACGCTGATGTTCACCTCGAACACCTCGCACGCCGCGGCGCCGGCGCTGGTCAAGAACATGCCGTACGATCCGGTCAAGGACTTCGAATGCGTCGGCCTGATCGGACTGGTGCCGTTCGTCGTGGTCGCCAATCCCAACGCGCCGTTCAACAACGTCAAGGAGCTGGTGGCCTACGCCAAGGCCAATCCCGGCAAGCTCTCCTTCGGCAGCGGCAACAGCACCGGCGTGGTGGCGGGCGAGACGCTGAAGCGCATGGCCGGCATCGACGTCCTGCACGTGCCCTACAAGAGCGTGCCGCCGGCGCTCAACGACACGCTGAGCGGCACGGTGAACTACCTCTTCTCCGACGTCGGCACGGTGCTGCCCCACGTCAAGGGCGGCCGCGCCAAGGCGATCACCTCGATCTCGAGCCAGCGCTCACCCAACCTGCCCGACCTGCCGACGTTGCGCGAGCAGGGCATCGATTTCGACCTGGACGGCTGGTACGCCATCTTCGCACCGGCGAGGACGCCGCGACCGGTCGTCGACAAGCTGAACGCCATCATGCGCGAGGAATATTCCAGGCCGGAGATGCAGCAGCGCATGGCCGACATCAACATCATCCTGAAGCTCGGCTCGCCGGAAGACCTGCTCGCCTTCCAGAAGGCCGAGATCGATAAGTGGCTGAAGCTGGCCGGCGAAGCCGGCATCCAACCGGAGTAGGCTCATGAGCAAGACCGTCCGCATCGGCTGTCATTCGGGTTTCTGGGGCGATACCGAGACCGCCGCCGTCCAACTCGTGCGCCATGGCAAGGTCGACTATCTGGTGAGCGACTACCTCGCCGAAGTGACCATGTCGATCATGGCGGCGCAGAAGCTGCGCAATCCGCAGATGGGCTATGCCACCGATTTCGTCCAGGTCGTGATGGCGCCGCTCGCCCGCGAGATCGCCGAGAAGAAGATAAAGGTGATCACCAACGCCGGCGGCGTGAACCCGCAGGCTTGCCGCGACGCCCTGCTCAAGGCGTGCGAGGCGGCGGGAGTGAAGCTCAAGGTCGCCGTCGTGCTGGGCGACGACCTGCTGCCGCGCGTCGACGAGCTGCGCGGGCTCGACATCCGCGAGATGGATACGGGTGCTGAGCTGCCCGGCAAGATTGTCAGCATGAACGCCTATCTCGGCGGCTTTCCGATCGCCCGGGCGCTCAGCGAAGGCGCCGACGTGGTGATCACCGGTCGCTGCGTCGACTCGGCGGTGACCCTGGGCGCGTTGATCCATGCCTTCGGCTGGACCATGGACGATCACGACCGGCTCGCCGCCGGCACGCTCTGCGGCCACATCATCGAATGCGGCGCGCAGTGCAACGGCGGCAACTTCACCGACTGGCGGCTGGTGCCCGGCTATGACGACATGGGCTTCCCGGTGGCCGAGGTTTCAGCCGACGGATCGTTCGTGCTGGGCAAGCCCGAGGGCACCGGCGGCCTGATCACCACGGCCACGGTGGCCGAGCAGATGCTCTACGAGATCGGCGATCCGCGCGCCTACATGGTGCCCGACGTGGTCTGTGATTTCACCCAGGCGACCTACGAGCAGGTCGGCAAGGACCGCGTGCGCGTGTCGGGCGCCAAGGGCCGGCCACCGACCGACACCTACAAGGTTTCGACCACGTGGCCCGATGGCTACAAGCTCAGCGCCATCTTCATGCTGGGCGGCCGCGAGGCGGTGGCCAAGGGGCAACACAGCGCCGAGGCGATCGTCAAGAAGACGCGCCGCATGTTCCGCGAGAAGAACATGGGCGATTACCGCGACCTCAGCATAGAGATCATCGGCGGCGAGGCGACCTATGGGCCGCATGCCCGGGCACAGGACAGCCGCGAAGTGGTGGTCAAGATCGCGGCCAAGCACGACCAGAAGGAGGCGTTGGGCCTGCTCGGCCGCGAGATCGCGCCTATGGCGACCGGTGGCGTGGTCGGCATGACCGGCAGCTTCGGCGCCGGCCGCGTCTCGCCCTCGCCGGTGATTCGCATGTTCTCCTGCCTCGTGCCAAAGATCCTGGTGCCGGTGACCATCGAGATGGACGGCCGCAGCATCACGATGGAGCGCGCGGCCAAGAGCGGCGGCTTCACGGCCGCGGACCTGCCGGTCGAGGCGCCGGCTGCCCCGTCGCTGCCGGCCGCCGGCCCGAACGCGGCGACCGCGACCGTGCCTCTGGTGACGCTGGCCTACGGCCGCTCGGGCGACAAGGGCGACAACGCCAACATCGGCATCTTCGCGCGGCGGCCCGAATACGAGCCCATCCTCGACGCCGAGGTGACGGAGGAGGCGGTGGCGAAGTACTTCGCCCATCGCATCCAGGGCAAGGTGAGCCGCTGGCGATTGCCCGGCATCCACGGCTTCAACTTCCTGCTGCGCCAGGCGCTGGGCGGCGGCGGCATGGCCTCGCTCAAGGCCGACCCGCTGGCCAAGGCGTTCGCGCAGATGCTCTTGGATATGCCGGTGCGCGTGCCGGCGTCGCTGGCGATTACCGAACGGTCCCGGTAGCTCGTCACGGAGGTTTTGACGAACTGTCGCGCGGCGCCGGCGAGGGTGCCAGCACTGCTGGCATCGGTGCTCGATCCCGAATGATTTTGGCGCTCTATGGTCCGCCAAAATGGGTAGAACCGTAGTTGATTTGTATTTCAACTATAGTTATATTGACGTGCGCTCGCCTCCCGGCGGCTCTGCTCTATGCATCGTTCATCCGATACCATCGCGCCCGGCAGAAGCGGGGCCGGCCACTTTCCGTTATCCTGAGTGGAGCCGCTCGAAGGGCGGTTCGGTCGCGGGGACGGTCAAATTGCAGCCCGACTTGGCGTCTGGCGAGCGGCCGGCGGTCTGAGCCAAGGAACGCGAAAATGTCGTTCTGTCGCGTTTTAGGCGACAGCGTCCGGCGACCGCCAGTGCCGCAAAGCGCAGGATATCAATGGCTTGCGGACATTTCCGACAGCGTCGTACGAACGCAGTCTTGTGTGCAGGGCCACTAGTCTTAGTCTAGGCTGCGGCGCGCAGGCAGTCGCTGAAGGTGAGGGCGCGGGGTTCCAGCGAAGACCTCGACTGCGGCACCGGCGGAAGGCCGGCCTGTGTTGCCGCCCGCACGTCGGTCGGGCTCATGCCGAACTCGCGCCGAAACGCCCTGGCGAAGGAGGACGCATCCGAGAAGCACAGCATGTCGGCAACCGCGCCGATCGAGAGACTGTTCTGCGCGTCGCACAGCATCGAGAAGCTCTCCGACAGGCGCCGGCGCTGGATGTAGCGGGCCACGCCGCCTTCGTCCTCGAGCAAACGATAGAGCTGGGAGCGCGAAGTGGCGGCTTCGCGGCACAGCTTCGCCGGTCCCAGCGACGGTGACCGCAGGTTCCGGCGCACGGCCTGGCGGACCCGCTCCATCAGGGTGAGCCTGATCTGGTCACTCGCCGCCGGCTGCCGGTCGCTGGTCGGCGCGAGACAGGCCAGCAACATGGCCTGTACGGCATTGCTCAGCCGGCTCGCGGCATCGGCCTCCAGGCTCGGTATGTTCTGCTCCAGCAGAAGGATGTAGTCGGCCAGCATCCTTCCTCCAGCCGAGTTCAATGCCATTCCCCTGGACGCATCGATCACGGGAGCGATGGCCTGGAAGTTGTCGCGCGGCAGCAGAAGCTGGACCCGGTTGTCCTCCTGCCTTCGCCCAATGCCGATCTCATCGGCGAAGGAGAGGATGAAGGGCGTCTTCGCTGCCGCCTCAAACGAGACGCCGCGTGTCGTGACGTCGCTCACGCTCTCCTTGCTGACGGTGATCACCCAATGATCGACGGCGTTGTGACGGATGACGGACTTCGTCCGGCTGACGGTGTTTGGGGGCGAGGCGACGCGGCTCAGCGTGAGGCCGGGAACGGTCCACGTGGAGTTGGTGGCAACGAAATCGTCGTTGCTCGGCTGCTTGGGCGCGACGTCGAAGATCGTGTCGTACCAGGCCCGCCAGGCCTCGAGTTGGTGCGCCTTGGGCAAGGCGCTTGTGGCAAAATGATGAGCGAGCATGATGAACTCTCCGCATCGCACACACCGTCAGGTGTTATTAGCAGGCCGCTTGCGCAATAAATAGTTGTCCGCAGTGCAACAAGGCGCCCGGACAGGGAACATTGGGACGCTGTGCACAGTCGGGGACGCCGTGCATGGCGCGATGGGACCCGCCCGGAGCCGCGCCGCCGGCCTCCGTCAGGTGATCATCGCTGCGCTCAGTGCGATGGCGATCGTCACCAGCAAGAGGGCGGCCGGCGACCATTGTCGAAGAACGCCATCCAGGCGTTCCACCGCCGCACCGATGGCGTAGGTGGAGCGGAACGCCTGCTCGATCGTGCCCATGGCCTCGCCTGACGGAAGTTGCGGCACGCGACCACCCCATCGCAGCCAGGCGACGGCGAGCGTCGCACCCAGAGCCACCGGCCAGGCGGCGTCCCACAAGGCGTCGGCAGCAAGGGCCTCTTCGATGCTCCCGCCGGCTGCGAGATAGAGCAGCCACGGAACGAAGATCGCGGCCAATGCCACGAAGCGCCACGGCAGCAGGAAGGCCAGGGCCACGCGGGGCGGTGGTTCGGCCGCCGCGGACCGGGCGAGGCGCGCCAGGAAGTGCACCATGAGGAGTATAGTGCCCGCCGCCGACAGGTTGGCCAGCGTGCCGACCACGCCGTCGCCCAACGGTCCCTTGATCGCGAGCTTGGCCAGCGCGCCGCCTGTCAGTGGCAGGCCGCCCAGCCCGAGCGCCACCACGGCGGCGAGCAGCAGGGTCGGCCGCGCACGCGGCCCCGTCGTCATGGCGATCACGCCGATCGCAAGGAACAGCGCGCCCTTGGCGAGCACGTGATGAGCCGCATAGAAGGCGCCGGCGATCATGGCGCCGGCGTCGCCGACGGCGAGGCCCATGCCCAGCACGGCGGCGATGACGCCCATCTGGCTGATGCTGGAGTAGGCCAGCACGCTCGCCGGTCGTGGCTGCAACAGGCCGATCACGACACCGTAGAATGCCGAGAACAGCCCGAACACGATCAGTAGTTCGCCGGCCACGGGCATCGTGGTGTCGAACGGCAGGAAGCGCAGGAAACCGATGACGCCCGCTTTCACGCCTGCGCCACTCAGCACGGCCGCCGCCGGGATCGGTGCGGCGGCATAGGCGAGCGGCATCCAGCCGTGCATCGGCACCAGCCCGATCTTGAGCGCGAAGCCTAATGCCGTCAGGGCGAGCGCGCCGTCGCGCCACGGCGACTGCGGCAGTGCCGCCATGACTTCGCCGATCCGGGTGCTGCCGAGGGGATCGCCGGCGGCGAGCAGGACGAAGCCCATGAGCAGGAACGCCTCGCTCAGTATGGTGAAGGCGACGTAGATCGCCCCGGCGCGCCAGGCCTGGGCGTTGTCGTCTTGAGCGATCAGGCCGTAGGCCGGGAGGCTCGCGAGCGCGAACAGCAGGTAGAAGCCCAGAAGGTCGTCGGCCATGAAGATGCCGAGGCTGCCGGTGAGCGTGAGCAGCCAACAGACGACGAAGCGCAGCCGGGCGGTCGTGCGCTGCAGGAAGGCGGCGACGTAGAGTCCGGCCGCGCTCCACAGCAAGGCCGAGACGCCGAGCAGGAGGGCGCCCGGAAGGTCGAGCGTCAGGCCGAGGCGCAAG
Source organism: Pseudomonadota bacterium (assembly GCA_023436825.1). Next base: position 38,726 of record JAEZHS010000246.1, read on the forward strand.
CCCGGCAGCTCGGCCGAGAGCGGCGCGCCGTCGAGCACGACGAGCGCCGGCGCCAGCGCCGGCAGC
>JAEZHS010000249.1 GCA_023436825.1 Pseudomonadota bacterium
CAGATGGAGGAGTACTTCCGGCGCGCCATGCTGCTGTCGCGTGGCGATCCGATGGTGTTCATCGAGCGGCCGATCAGCCTCGGCCTCTTGATCACCACCGCGCTCCTGCTCATCCTGATGGCCCTGCCCAGCATCAAGAAAGCACGCGAGGAAGCCTTCCAGGAAGAAGGCTGATCAAAAGCACAATCCGTCCAGCTGGAAACAGCTGGACGGACTATTCTCTGGCAGGTCTATTCGGTAACGACGCCGCAGGCGATCCTGTCGCCGGCATTGCCGGTGGGGTCGGTCTTGTAGTCGTCGGGACCGGCATGGATGATGATGGCCGAGCCATCGGCGTCGAACAGCGAGTTCGGCTGCCCCTTGACCAGCGAGATCATCGGATTGGCGATCTCGATCACGAGTTCGCCATTCGCCGGAATGTGCAGGTTGGGCATGTCGCCGGCATGCGAACCCTCCTTGGCCTCCATGCCATGCTTGTGGCTGGCGGGATTGAAATGCGGGCCTGCGCTGGTGAACGGCGGTTCACACTTGCCGACGGCATGGATGTGGAAAGCGCGCTCGCCCGGAGGCGCCCCCTTCAGCGTCATCTTCAAGAGAACGCCGTGCGGGGTCTGGGTCAACTGGACCTGACCGACGTCCTTGCCCTGGGCATCCTTCAATGCCGCCTTCGCCGACTGGGCGTGAGCGGGAAGCGACAGCAGACAACCTGTCAGCGTGACGGCACAGAACCAGCGACCAAAGGGCATCGACACCTCCATGTGATCTTGGATTGTATCATGGGTGCGCATTCAATTCGGCTGGAATCAGCCGGACTGAAGGCGCCCTGTGTGATCAGCATCACCGGCCCCGCCCTTCCATCCGAGCAGAAAACGCCCAGACTAGGCGCTGGCTTCTTCCTCCACCGTGGAGCGGCCGAGGCGGCGCTGGAACAGGCTCAACAGCATGAAGCCTGCCTGCAGGGGGATGCCGAACAGCACGATCCCGAGGGCGAACAGCACCAGCCGGTCGTCGAAGCTCTGCAGCTGCTCGGCCTGGCGCAGGATGACGGTGATGCCCTCGGTGACGCCGATCGCGGCGCCGGCGCTCGACGACATCACCAGCACGAAAAAGGCGCGGGTGATATTGGGGAAGAACAGGAATGCGCCGTGCGTCGACCCGGCGCGCAGGTGCCCGACGCTGTCGACCCCGGCATCGGCGACATAGGCCGCCGAATAGGGCACCAGCGACAGCGCCACGGTCATGACGCCCGAGAGCGCGAAGGGTATGCCAAACAGGGTCGCATCGCGCGGAATGGCGTTCAGCAGGAAGAACATGACGACGAAGGTCGGCGCGGCGCGCATCAGCGAAATGATCGACACGGTGATCGCCGTGACGACGCCGCCGGCGAGCCGCCCCGCTGCCAGCAGCAGACCCAGCGCCAGGCCGATGACCAGTGCGATGGCCGCGATCTCGAAGTTGACCACCATGCCGCCCAGGAATCTCGGCAGGAAGTCGCCCGACAGGAGTTCCATCAGCTCGCTCATGCCGCCTGCCGACGCTCGAGGACGCGCCTGAGCCTGCCGCACAGCCAGACCACCACCATCACCACGGCCGTGTAGAAGATCAGCAGGATGGTGTAGGTCGTGACCCGGCCGCTGGAGAACGAGGTGATATCGGTGAGCGAGCTCAGGAGCTCGGGCGCGCCGATGAAGCTCGCGATCGGCGTGCCCTTGGCCGCGTTGATCAGGAAGGCCACGATCTGGGTCGCCGCGCGGCTCAACGCCCGGCCGAACAGGGCCCCCTTCGCGCCCTCGGCGCGCAGGCTCCACATCGCCTCGCCGATCGCCTGACCGGCGTTGCTGCCATTGGCCAGGCCCAGCGCTGCGATGGCGGCGCCCAGCACGGACTCGGTCGACAGGGCGAAAAGGCCGTGAGCCACGGTCGCGGCGATCACCAGGGTCAGCACGATGGGAGAGGACTGCAGCGTCATCGTCAGCAGCCGCGCCGGCCAGCGCAGCACGAACGAGCGCGAGCCCATGGCCGCACCCAATATCAGGGCGAAAGCCAGAGTCGCGGCGAGCGCCCCGGCGATCAGGATCAGCGAATAGAACACACCGTCCTTGAACAACGACCAGGCCGGCGCCGTCTTGAGCATCGGCAAGGTGAGCTCGACGCCGGTACGGTCGTCGACCCAGCGCTCGAAGCTGGTCACGTCGGCGGCGAAGCTGGTCGCCTGGAGCGCCGTATCGAGCGGCGGCAGGACGCAATTGGGATTGATGGAGCCGGCGTCGGTGTTGCACTCGGGCTTGCGCCAAACCTGCTGCTGGTCGCGCAGGAAACCGAGCCGGATGCTGTGCAGGCGGCCGATGTCGATGAACAGGCCGTCGCGATGGAAGACCTGGCTGATCAGGTCGAGCGCGCGCGCCAGCTGGGCGCTGCCCTGGCGCGCCACGGCCATGCCCCATGGCACCTGGGCGAAGCCGAACTTCTGGAAGTAGCGCGAGTTGAAGTCGTCATCGGTGAAGTACTTGGCGAAGAAGCTGTCGTCCTGGGCGGCCAGCGTGCAGGTCTGGTCCTTCAGCCGGTCCGGCAGCACTCCCGCCTCGTCGAACAGCATCAGTCGCGCACCCTGCGACACCAGCTCGGCGTTCGAGCCGTTGCCGACCGTGACGCATATGGTGCGGCCCGGCAGGTCCAGCATGCTGGCCACCGGCAGCTCGCGCGGGCCGACCACCGTCGTTTCGGACCGGTAATAGTGCGGACGGATGAAACGTACCTGGCCGTCGCGCTGGGTGTTGTGGCCCATGGTGGCGATGGCGAGGTCGATGCGGTCCTCGGCCAGCAGGGGGATGCGGGTCGCGGCATTGACGCGCACGAAATCGACATCGACCCCCAGCATGCGGCCGATCGCCAGCGCGACATCGACCTCGTAGCCTTCGCGCTTGTCGCCCTTGCGTTCGGCAAACAGCGGATAGTAGTCGCGGATGCCGATGCGGATCTTCTTGGCGCACAGGATCTTGATCAGCCGGTCGACATTGGGCTGGCTGCACTCGGCCGGCACCTTGGCGCGCGCCTGCCGGAGCAGCTCGGCGAGGGCGGCGTCGGGCGTGTCGGCTCGGGCCGGCGAAGGAGCTGCGAGACCAACCACCAAGGCGACAAGGACCAATAGTCCTGTCATCCCGAGCGCAGCGAGGGACCCTTCCTGCGGCCTTAGAGGTCCCTTGGGCTTCGCCCTCGGGATGACAGCGATCATCGTGCCGCCGCCCCGTGCCTGGTGATCTCGACGATGTGCATCTCGCCGAAGGCGTAGGGTCCGTAGCGGTGGATGGTGCGGCCGTCCTGGACGGCGAGCACGCTCGCGGTCATGCGCGAGAGCTTGTCTTCGGCAATGTAGACCAGCGTGCTGAGCGCAACGTCGAGCACCATGCCACACGTGGCCGCGATCTCGCGCGAGCGCCCGAGATCGACAAACGCGTTGTGGGTGATGATCGCGCGCCCACCGGCGGCCAGATGCGCATCCAGCCCTTCAAGAAAGGGATCGAGCAGCGCGCGGCCGTTGCAGCCACCGGCGCTCCAGGTCGGAAGCCGGCCTGGAACGTCGCTGCGCTCCATGGGGAAGTGCGGCAGGTTGGCTACGATCAGGTCGAAGCGGCGTCCGGTGACGGGCAGCCACATGTCGCCGAGGTAGAGTTCCGCCGTCTCGCCGTGGCCGAGCTCGGCCAGCAGCAGCATGCCCGACGTGACGGCGTCCTCCTCGATGTCGATACCACACAGCGAGATCGCGCCCAGCTCGCCCAGCGCCGCCAGCACGACGCCGCTGCCCGAGCCGATCTCGAGCACCTTGGCACCCCGCACCGTGGCGGACTTCGTCTGCAAGACCTGGATGAGGGCAGCGGTGTACTCGCTCGGTCGCAAGGCGGCGAGCGACAGCTCGGCTCTGGCGCCTGGCGCCAGTTTGGTCTTCGACACGTTAGTTACCCCCAAATCACACTCTTCCCGGGCACGGTCCCCACCAGTGCCCCCTCCAAAGACGGCAATCTCTCCTATGCCGTGACAAGCCGTTTGACCAACGTCGACGCAACCGGATCGTCGGGAAACTCCGCCAGTATCTCGCGGTAGCGGCGCGCTGCCAAAGCGTAGTCCTCCCTGACCAGAGCCTCATAGGCGAGCCACGTCAACTTGGCTAACCGTTGCGTTTCGGGGCTGGGCTCGAGGCCCGGATCGTCGGCGCCGTAGACGCCCATCAACTCGTAGATCGGGATCTTCGCGCGCCGTCCCTTGACCGTGACGTCGTCGATCGGCCGCACGCACAGTCGCTCGCCTGCCTCCTTGAACACCGCGTGGCTGATCAGGATGCGGGTGTTGAACTCCTTGTTGGTGCCTTCCAGGCGGGCGGCGACGTTCACGCCATCGCCCATCACCGTGTAGCTCATGCGCTCCTTGGAGCCGATGTTGCCCACCAGGACGGCATCGCAGTGGATGCCGATACGGATGTTGAGCGGCCTCAGCTCCTCGGCCTGCCAGCGCTCGTTCAGCGCATCCATGCCGCGCTGGATGCGCATCGCCGCCACGCACGACCGCCAGGCATGGTCGTCGAGCAGCGCCGGCGCGCCCCAGAACGCCATCACGCCGTCGCCGATGAACTTGTCGATGGTGCCGTGCTCCTGGTTGACGGTCTTGGTCACCAGCTCGAGATAGGCCGAGACGCGCAGCAGCAGTTCCTGCGACGGCACCTCCTCGGAGAGCGTCGAAAATCCCTCGAGATCGGAGAAGAAGATGGTGAGGAATCGACTGTGGCCGCCCAGCTCCAGCTTTTGCTCCGAGTGCAGGAGCTGGGTTACCAGGCCGATCGGCACGAAGGCGGAGAATGACTTCACGGCGGCATCGAGCGTGTCGATTGCCTTGGACAGCACCGAGATCTCGCGGATCGGCGAGTTCACCGACGGCAGCGTCTCGGTGCCCAGCTCCTGGATCTTGCCGACCTTGAAGGCGAGGCGCTCGAGCGGCGAGGAGACGATGCCGGTCATGAAAAAGATGACGGCGACCTGCAGGGCCATGGCCATCAGGCCGAAAATGGCCAGGCGGATGTTATTGGCCTGGAACGTGCTCGTGAAGTCGGCGAGCGGCGTGATGATGAAGAGTTGCCACTTCTTGCCGAACTCGGCGGGCATGGTCGCCAGGCTCGCCACATACTCCTTGCCGTCGTGCGCGAAGATGTAGAGCCCTTCGCTGCCGCGCGGACGGGCGCTGTAGGCGAAGGCCGGCAGGTCGTTGTCGAGCGCGGTGACGTGCAGCAGCTCGAGCTTGCCCTGAACGTTGGCATAGGTCTTCGACAAGTCGGAGGCCGCGATCACACGGCCCTGATGGTCGAGCATGTAGCTCACCGTGCCGGGGCTGATCTTCCGCTCGGCGAGATACTCACCAAGTCCCATCAACGTCATGTCGATCGCCGCCACGCCGTGCAGCTTGCCACCAGAATAGAAGGGCGCGGCCACCGTGAATCCGATCAGGCCCAGGGTGGCGAAGACGTCGGGATCGGAGATCATCTCCGTGTGTGCATCGGCGGCGCTGCGGTACCATAGTCGGCTGCGCGGGTCGTAAGCGGTTGGCTCTTCGCTCGAACCCAGCTCCCTGAGGTCGGCGTCAAGGTAGAGGAAATGGTCGAGCGTCCGCTCGCCCGGCTTGGGGACGATCCAGCGGTAGGCGTACTGCGAGCCTTTGGGCGGCAGCTTGCCCTGGACCTTCACCTCGGGATCGATGCGGCGCGTCTGGCGGAAGCTGCCGTCTTCCAGGCCGACATAGACGCTGACGATCTTGGGGCTGTGCACCAGGATGGTCTGGAAGTACTTGAAGCAGCGGCTCGACGCGTAGAAGTCGGGAAACTCGTCGCCGATCGCCGCGGCCGAGCGGGCCAGCGACTTGATGGGATTGAAGTCGTCCTGAACGTTGTCGATCGCCTCGTTGCGGAAGCGCTCGACGAGCTGCTGCGCGTTGGCCCTGGCGATGCGATCGTTCGAGAAATAGGTGACAGCGATGATGGTGAAGAAGACCGGAACGGTCAGGACCACGAACGACGTCAGGATGCTGGGCTTGAGCCGCACATTGCGGAAGATTTTCATGAACCAGCCGTCGTAGAGCGCGCTGTCAGCGGCTTTTGAGGGGAACGACCAATTCTAGCCCATTGAGCCTTCACCGTCCATGCAACGATCGGTGCGACTAAAGCGGCGGACGCCTCGTATGCCAATCCGTGACCTGCTGAAAGGCATGGCCGGCGGCCAGGATTCCCGCTTCATCGAAGCTGCGGCCGACGATCTGGAAGCCGACCGGAACGCCGTCCGCCGTCATGCCGCCGGGCAGGGTGAGCGTGGGATGGCCGCTCATGTCGAGGGGAGCGGTGTAGCGCAGCCGCGACGTGATTGTCTGCCGCGTGCGTGCCTTCATGGCGGCCAACGACGGTGTGGCCACGCCCATCGCCGGCAGCAGGAGCAGGTCGATCGAGGCCAGCAGCTGCTCGAGCTCGCCGCTCACTCGTGCGCGCGTGAGCTGCATGCGGGCGAGCTCAAGGCCGGAAAGACCGCGCCCCAGGTCGAGCAGCGCCGCGAACTCGGCGCCGTATTCGGCGCGCCGTGCCGGAAATGTTGCCTCGTGGGCCAGTGCCGCCTGGACGCCGCACAGCGGCAGCCATTGCATCGTCGCCTCATCGAGATCCGGCAGCGTGACGTCGACCAGCTGGGCGCCCTGCCGTGCCAAGGCCGCTGACCCACCGTCGAGCGCGCGTTGGCAATCGGCATCGGCATCGATCAGGTTTTTGGGCACTCCAACCCGCTTGCCCCTTACGCCAGCAGCGGTCGAGGCTGCATAGTCCGGCACAGGCTGCGGCGCGGCGGTCGGATCGTCGGGGTCGGCGCCGGCGATGATGCCGAGCACGATGGCGGCATCCAGGGCGGTGCGGCACATCGGCCCGACATGATCGAGCGATTCGGCAAGGGGAAAGACGCCGGCCCGGCTGACGCGCCCCCAGGTCGGCTTGAGGCCGCTCAGCCCATTCATGGTCGAGGGAAAGCGGATCGAACCGCCGGTATCGGAACCCAGCGAAGCGAAGCAGAGCCCCGCCGCGGTCGCCACGCCCGAGCCCGACGACGAGACGCCGGTCCAGTAGGCGGCGTTGAACGGGTTTACAGGCGGATCGATCGATGGGTGATGCAGACCGTAGGCGCCCTCTGTCATCTGCAGCTTGCCCAGGATCACCGCGCCCGCCTGCTTCAGCCGGCCTACGACCGTTGCATCCTTGGTCGGCACACGGTTGCGACGGATCGCCATGCCGGCGGCCGTCGGTACGCCTTCGGTATCGCATAGATCCTTGACCGCGATCGGCACGCCGTGCAGCGGGCCACGCGACTTGCCGGCAGCCATCTCGGCATCGAGGCGCCTGGCATCGGCGAGCGCGCGCTCGGGTGTGACCGTGGCGTAGCTCTTGAGCTTGGGATCGAGCTTGGCGGTGCGATCGAGCAACGCCTCGGTCGCCTCGACCGACGAAAGCTTGCGCGCCTTCAGTCGCCGGGCGACCTCGTCGAGCGACAGGTAATGCAGGTCGTCGGGCATCGCTTCTCCCCCTTCATGATCTTCCGGACCGCGAGCCTCC
>JAEZHS010000429.1 GCA_023436825.1 Pseudomonadota bacterium
CACCTCCCCTTCGCGGACTCAGCGAAGGGGAGGAAAGTCGGTATCACACACCTATTTCAGCGAGATGTTCCAGTACACCGGAACCGCCGCCTTGAGCGCACCTTCGACGTTCGACCGCGTGGCGCGCACGAGATAGAGCTGCGCCGCCGGCCAGTAGGGCCCGACCTCGACTGCCCGCAGTTGGATGGCCTTGGCCAGCTCCTTCTTCTTCTCGGGGTCGGTGGCGAGCGTGAATTCCGTCCGCAGCTTCTCGATCTGGTCGTCGCAGGGCCAGCCGAACCAGGCCTTGTCGCAGTTCGACCGAAGGCCGAGATGTCCGGCAGGATCCATCATGTCCGCCCCGGTCGGTCCCGACATGAACAGCGACCAGCCGCCCTTGTCGACCGTCGCCTTGGAAGCGCGGCGCCCGACCAGCGTACCCCAGTCCATCGCCTGCGGCTCGACCTTGAGGCCGATGTCGCGCATCAGTTGCTCGGCGACGAGGCTGAAAGTGTTGGTCGGCCCGCTCTCGGTCGCATGAAGCACCACGACGGGCGTGCCGTCATAGCCGCTTTCGGCGATCAGCTTTTTCGCCTTCGCCAGGTCCGGCTTCACCCAGCCCGCGTCCGTGAAATAGGGCGAGGAGCACATGTAGAAGCTCGGGCAGTTCTTGTAGAGGGTCGGGTCCGTCACATAGGCTTGGGCGAACATCTCCTGGTCGATCATGTAGCGGATGGCCTGGCGCACCTTCGGATTGTTGAAGGGCGGCACGAGCGTGTTCATGCGGAACACCATCTGCATGCCCATCGTGTCCTGCGGCGCCGTGCGGATCTTGGCATTGCCCTTCAGCGTCGGCAGGAAGTCCGGCGGCACCTCCTCGAAGATGTCGATCTCGCCGGCCTGCAGCGCGTTGAGCGCCGTTTGCGCGTCGGGGATGTAGCGCCACTCGACGCGATCGACCTTTGCCATCTTGCCGCCGGCGAGGCCGCTCGCCGGCTCGCCCCTCGGCACGTAATTGGGGTTCTTGACGTAGACGACCTTCGACCCAGGCACCCACTCGTCACGCTTCATGACGAAGGGGCCAGAGCCGGTCGCGTCGGTGATGGCGGTGTCCGCCGGCGTCTTCGCGATGCTTGCCGGCATGATGAAGGGCACGTTCGAGCTCGGCTTGCCGAGCGCTTCCATCACCAGGCCCCACGGCTGCGCCAGCGTGAGCGTCACGGACCGGTCGTCGCTCGCGACGAGGCTCTTGGTCAACGCCATGAGCTGCTGGCCGAGCCCATCGCGCTTGCCCCAGCGCTCCAGTGAAGCGACGACATCGGCGGCCGTCACCGGCGTGCCGTTGTGGAAGGTAAGCTTGTCACGCAGCACGAAAGTGTAGACCAGGCCGTCGGGACTGACCTGCCAGCGCTCGACCATCTGCGGCTTGATCTGCATCGCCTCGTCGAGGGCGAACAGCGTGTCGTAGACCATGTAGCCGTGGTTGCGGACCATGTAGTCCGACGTGATCACGGGATCGATCTGCTTGAGGTCGCCGAAGGGGCGCACCCGCAGGACGCTCTCAGCGGCGGCGGGCGCTGCCGAGGCGATGAGTCCCACCGCAGCGAGCGCGGCGATCAGTTGCTTGGGCCGATTCATGTCGTCGTTCCTCCAGTTGTCATGCCGTGCAAGAGCTGCTTGGTGTGATGGCAGGCCGCGGCATGCCCGTGCCTCACCGTGACCATCGGTGGCGCCTCACGGGAGCAGATGTCGGTCGCAAGCGGACAGCGCGTGCGGAAGGGGCAGCCGGCCGGCAGCGCCGCGGCGCTCGGCACCTCGCCGTCGAGCAGGGCTCGCCGTCGGCGGTCGCGCGGGTGCGGCGCGGGAATGGCAGCGATGAGGGCCCGAGTATAAGGGTGCGCCGGCGCGGCGAAGACCGAGCGGACAGGTCCCGTTTCGACGATGCGCCCGAGATACATCACGGCGATCTCGTCGGCGAGATAGCGGACCACCGACAAGTCGTGAGAAATGAAGAGGTAGGCGACGCCGGTCTCGCGCTGCAGGTCCTTGAGGAGATTGAGTATCTGCGAGCGGATAGAGACGTCGAGCGCCGCCACGGCTTCGTCGGCGACGATGATGGCCGGCTCGGCCGCGAGCGCCCGGGCGATGCCGAGTCGCTGGCGTTGGCCGCCCGACATGTGGTGCGGCAACCTGTCGAGGAATGCCTGAGGCAGGCCGACCTGGTCGAAGAGCTGGTGGACCCGCCGCCGGCGGGCGGCGGCATCGCCGAGGCGGAAGTTGACGAGCGGTTCGGCGACGATCGCCTCAGCCGTCATGCGGGCATTGAGGCAGGCGAAGGGATCCTGGAACACCATCTGCACGCGCTGGCGCTTGCGGCGCAGCGCCTCTCCCGACAGGCGCGTGAAATCCTCGCCCTCGACGGTGATGCTGCCGGCACTCGGCGCGGTGAGCCGAACCACCATGCGCCCGATCGTCGTCTTGCCGCAGCCGCTTTCGCCGACGAGCGCCAGTGTGCGCGAGGCCTCGACGGCGAAGCTCACGTCCTCGACCGCGCGCACCACGCGCCGCCCGAAAAGCCCGAAGGGACCGCGCCGCCCGGCAAAGGTCTTGCCGAGATGAGCCACTTCGAGAGCGGGCGTCATGCCGGCTGCTCCACGGGTAGATGGCCGAGCCAGCAGGCGGCGCTGTGGCGGATTCCCCGCGGGCCGAGTGCCGGCCGCTTCTCGCCGCAGATCGGCATTGCAAAGCCGCAGCGCTCGGCGAAGGCGCAGCCGCGGTCGAGCTTCGACGGGCTCGGCACGGTTCCGGGGATCTCGGCGAGACGCTCGATATCGGGCTTCAGCAGCTGCCGGATGGCATCGAGCAGGCCGCGCGTATAGGGGTGGGTCGGCTGATCGAACAGCTGCTCGACCGGCGCCTCCTCCACCGCCCGACCGGCATAGAGGACGAGAACGCGGTCGGCCATCTCGGCGACGACGCCGAGATCATGGGTGATGAGCAGGAGGGCCGTGCCGAACTCGCGGCGCAGCTCGTCCATGAGCGCCAGCACCTGCGCCTGGATGGTGACGTCGAGCGCCGTCGTCGGCTCGTCGGCAATCAGCAGCGCCGGCCGCAGGGCAAGCGCCATGGCGATCATGACGCGCTGGCGCATACCGCCGGACAGCTGGTGCGGGAAGTCGCGCGCGCGCCGCGCGGCATCGGGAATGCGCACAAGGTCGAGGAGGCGCACCGCCTCCCGCTCGGCCTCCCGTTCGCTCGTGCCGCGATGCTCGACGATGACTTCCGAAATCTGGCGACCGACCTGCTGCACCGGATTGAGCGAGGTCATCGGCTCCTGGAAGACCATGGCGAGGCGGTCGCCACGCAGACGGCGCATGGCCTCGGCGTCTGCCGAAAGCAGGTCGCGCCCTTCGAAGAAGATGCCCCCTCCGCTCGCACGCATGATCCTGCGGTTGAGCAGACCGATGATGGCGAGCGCCGTGAGGCTCTTGCCGCAGCCGCTTTCGCCGACGAGGCAGAGCGTCTCGCCGGCCGCGATCTCGAACGAGAGGTCCTTGACGAGGGGCACCGGCCCGCCCTCGGAGGCGAGCGAAATCGTGAGGTCCTCGACTTTCAGGAGCGGCGCCGTCATCACGCCCCTGCCCCCGACATTGGCTTTGCCAGGCTCGGGTCGAGCATGTCGCGCAATACATCGCCCAGGAGGTTGACGGCGAGCACGACGAGCGCGAGGCCGAGCGCCGGGAAACCGAGGATCCACGGCGCCATCTGCAGGTACTGTCGCCCCTCGGCCATCATGTTGCCCCAGCTCGGCACGTTCGGCGGCGTGCCGGCGCCGAGGAAGGACAGGATCGCCTCGAGGATCATCGCCGAGGCGAAGACGTAGGTCGCCTGCACCAGGATCGGCCCCGCCGCGCCGGGCAGGATGTGGCGCAGCAGGATCGTGTGCATGCGCCCGCCGCAGGTGATGGCCGCTTCCACATAGGCCTGCTCGCGCAGGACCAGGACGCTGGCCCGCACCATGCGGGCCATGCGCGGGATCTCGGGCACGCTGATCGCGGTCACGATGACGAGCGGCGAGGAACCAACGAGAGCAACGAGCGCGATGGCGAGGAGGATGGCCGGGATCGCCATGACCGCATCCATCGCCCGCATGATCACCGTGTCGGCGAGCCGGAAATAGCCGGCGACGATGCCGACGAGCACGCCGACCATCGTCGTTGTGATGGCGACGGCGAAGCCGACACCGAGGGAAATGCGAGCGCCCCACAGCGTGCGATCGAAGACCGAGCGTCCGACGTGATCGGTGCCGAACCACTGGGCGGCAGAGGGCGGCTTGAGGCGCCGCAGCGGGTTGAGCGTCCCCGGATCGCCCGCAAGCCACGGGCTCAGCAGCGCCACCGCGACGAAGAGGAGCAGAACGCCGCTGCCGACGGCGAGGACCGGCCGATGGGCGAGGAAGCGCAACGTGCGCGCCGCTGCGGATCGGCTGCGTGCCAACCGCCGCACCGTGGCGTCGGATGAAACCGTGATCGCCATCGACGCCCCTCAGTACCTGATGCGTGGGTCGACCAGCACGTAGGCGATGTCGACGGCAAGGTTGACGACCACATAGACGGTCGAGAACAGCAGGATCAGCGCCTGCACCACGGGATAGTCGCGGCGCAGGATGGAATCGGCGGTGAGCCGGCCGAGGCCGGGAATGCTGAACACCGTCTCCGTCACCACCACGCCTCCGAGCAGGGCGGCAAAGCCGATGCCGATGATGGTGATGACGGGTACGGCGGCATTGCGCAGCACGTGCCGCGCCAGGATCCGGCGCGCAGCGAGTCCCTTGGCGTGGGCAGTGCGCACATAGTCCTCGCGCAGCACCTCGAGCACCGCCGCCCGCGTCACCCGCGCGATGAGCGCGATGTAGAGAAAGGACACCGCGACCGCCGGCAGCACCAGCGAATGCAGCGTGCCGCCGAGGCCTTCCGAAAGGGGCACATAGCTCTGCACCGGGAACCAGCCGAGGCCGAGCGCAAAGACGTAGACAAGCCCGAAAGCGACGACGAAGACGGGCAGCGAGAAGCCGAGCACTGCTCCCGCCATGGTGAGCCGGGCCACGATTCCCGTCGGGTAATAGGCGGAGACGAGCCCCAGCGGCACGGCAACGGCGACGGCGATGACGATGGTCATCAGCGCCAGCACGAGCGTCGGCTCGATGCGCTGCACGATGAGCTCGGAGACGGCAATTCCAGAGAACAGCGAGTTGCCGAAATCGCCTGTCAGCATGTGGCCGAGCCAGGTGACGAAGCGCTCGACCAGCGGCCGGTCGAGCGCCAGCGAGCGGCGGATGGCCTCCACCTGCTCAGGCGTAGCGAGGTCGCCGGCGATGACCACCGCCGGGTCGCCCGGCACGAGGCTGAGGAGCAGGAAGACGAAGACCGCTACCGCGGACAGAACCGGGACCGCGGCGAGCAGACGGCCGAGGACGTACACGATCATGACCGCCCCCGCGTGGCCGCTCTGCAGCACGAACGCGGGCGTCCGGTCCGCTCATGCTCTTCCGGACGGCGAGCTTCCAGGTCGCTCATGATCATGAGCGACCTGGAAACTTGCGGTCCGGAAGACGAAGAGCATGAGTGGACCTGAAGGCCTGGGCTGCGGTGCGAACGACAGTCAGCGGCGGCTCGTGCCACGATCTCCTCCCATTCGTCTGTTAAACGTTTTTTTCAAATTACACGAACAAATTAGAGAGGCAAGCACCCAGTCTTTTATTGGATAACCTTGCGGTCTCCTTTCCCTGTCTCTAGAATAGAAAAAACGTTTTATTCGGGAGGCTCAATGAGTGGCACCGTGATGCCGACGATCCGCGAAGTGGCGCGGCTGGCCGGCGTTTCCGTGGCCACCGTCTCCAAGACGCTGAACGACTCAGGCAAGGTCAGCGAGGCGCTGCGCGAACGCGTCGAGACTGCCGCCCGCACCTTGGGCTATGCGCCGCACGCCAGCGCCCGCAGCCTGCGCAGCGGTGCGACGCGCATCCTCGGCCTGCTCGTCGCCGACATCACCAATCCGTTCTTCCTCAAGCTCGTCGAGCACATCGAGCAACTGGCCAGCGCGGCGGGCTATTCCGTCATCCTGTGCAACAGCGGCGAGGAGGCGGAGCGCGAGGAGCGGCATCTCAGGATGCTGCTGTCCCAGCGCGTCGACGGCATCCTGCTGATCCCGGTACGCGACCGCTGGCGCGACCGCATCGGCGCGCTGTCGCGCCTGCCGCAGCCGCTCGTGCTCGTCGACCGCATGCTCGAGGGCCTCGAGGCCGATTCCGTCACGATCGACAATCGCATGGCCGGGTATCTCGCCGGAGAGCATCTCTTCCGGCTCGGGCACCGGCGTGTCGCCATCGTCATGGGTTCGCCCGAGCACCCGATCGCCCGCCATCGTCTCGACGGCTTCCGCGAGGCCCTCGCCACGGGCGGCATCGCCCTCGACGAACAACTGATCGCCAGGAACTGCTTCAACGAAGAGGCGGCCTATCGCGCGGTGCTCGCCCTCCTCGACCGCCCCGAGCGGCCGACGGCAATCCTTGCCACGAACAACCACCTCACGCTCGGCCTGCTGCGCGCCGTCACCGACCGCGCGCTTGCGATACCGGACGCCCTGTCGGTGATCGCCGTCGACGATCTGCCGTTCTCCGCGATCATGCGCCCGGGCCTTACGGTGGTCATGCAGCCGTCAGCCGCAATCGCCGAGGCCGCCATCTCCGGTCTTCTCGACCGTATCGGCGATCGCGCTCCGCGGGATGGCGCGAAAGCCGTCGTCCTCGAGCCGCGCCTTGCCGTGCGAGGCTCGACCGCAGCCCGGCCGCCCCGCGCCTGACCGAATCAGTCCTTCCGCGTCTCGAACTCATGGAACTCGCTCATGAACGGCGCGGCCACCGCGGCGTTCAGCTTGCAGTCGAGCAGCACGGGGCCGTCAGGCCTGGCCAATAGCGGCGCCACCTTCTTCAGGTCATCGAGGGCGCGGATGGTCGCCGCCTGGAAGCCGAAGGCCTCGGCGATCGGAGCGTAGTCGACGTCGGGGAACACCGACTTCGCCACCGGCAGATCGCGCATCTTCAGGAAGTGCAGCTCCGCGCCGTAGGCGCAATCGTTCATCACCACGATCACCAGCGGCAGATCCTCGCGTACCACCGTCTCGAGCTCACCCAGGGTCATCAGGAAGCCGCCGTCGCCCACGACCAAGACGGTGGTCTCGTCGGGCCGCGCCTTGGCCACGCCCAGCGCTGTGCCGAAGCCCATGCCGATCGAGGCGAAGTCGCTGGTCAGCTTGAAATGGCCCGGTCCCGGCACGGAAAGATACGGCACGATGCCGAGGAAGTTGCCGGCGTCGTAGACGAGGTTGCGCTGCTGCGGCAGCAGCTTCTCCAGCGCCACCCCCAGGGCACGCGGATCGACCGTGCGCGGCGTGTTGGCGGGCTCGAAGTCGCGGGCGATGTCGAAGCCCGAGAGGAAACGCAGCGTCTCGTCGGAGCGGAACGGCCGGTCGGCGTTCGACCCGGGTGGCAGGGCCTCGAGCAGCGCCTCGGCCGCCAGGCGCGCATCGCCCACCACGGCGACGTCGGCGGGATGCCAGCGGCCGATATGGCTGCGGTCGGCGTCGACCTGGATCAGCGGCACCTTGGGCAGCGAATGGCCGAAGCTCATGGTGAGGAGATTCAGCCCGGCGCCGAACACCACGACGCAATCGGCCTGGTCGATCATGCGCCGGGCGGCCGAATGGGAGAACGCGCCGACGATGCCGAGGTTGGCCGGATGGCCGCGGAACATATCCTTGCCGCGGGCCGAAGTCGCGAGCAGCGCGCCGGTGCGATCGGCGAGCCGCTCGATCTCGGCCTTGGCGCCGGCGCGATGGGCGCCCATGCCGGCCAGGATCACCGGCTTGCGGCTCTGACGCAGCAGCGCGGCCGCGGCCTCGATGACCGGGAA
>JAEZHS010000437.1 GCA_023436825.1 Pseudomonadota bacterium
TCCATGACATGACCGCCGGCGACCTGCTCGCTGCCTACAAAGCCAAGAAATTGTCGCCCGTCGAAGCCGTCGACGCCGTCATCGCCCATATCGAAAAGTGGGAGTCCAAGCTCAAGGCGCTCTACGCCCCCGATTTCGAAGGGGCGCGCAAGGCCGCCAAGGCGTCGGAGAAACGTTGGCAGGTCGGCAAGCCGCAGGGGGCGCTGGACGGCGTGCCCATCACCATCAAGGAGAACATCGCGACCAAGGGCGTGCCGGTGCCGCTCGGGACCGCGGCAACCGATCTGGTGCCGGCGGCGGACGATGCGCCGGCCGCTACGCGGGTGCGCGAGGCGGGGGCGGTGATCCTGGCCAAGACCACCATGCCCGACTACGGCATGCTGTCGTCGGGCAGTAGCTCGTTCCATCCGCTGACCCGCAACCCCTGGAACCTCGCCTGGAATCCGGGCGGCTCGAGCGCCGGCGCTGGTGCGGCCGCGGCGGCGGGCTATGGTCCGTTGCATCTCGGCACCGACATCGGCGGCTCGGTACGCCTGCCGGCGTGCTGGAACGGGATCTTCACGCTCAAGCCCAGCCTCGGCCGTGTCCCGGTCGATCCGCCGTACTTCGGTCGCGTCGTCGGGCCGATGACGCGCACGGTCGCGGACTCGGCTCTGCTGATGGCCGAGCTCTCCAAGCCCGACGCGCGCGATCACATGAGCCTGCCACCGGCCTCGATCGATTGGAGTGCGGGCCTGCTCGAGCCCAAGGGTCTCAGGATCGGCCTGCATCTCGATGCCGGCTCTGGCCTGCCGGTCGATGCCGAGGTGAAGGCTGCCGTCGAGGCGGCCGCGAAAAAATTCGCCGATGCCGGCGCCAAGGTCGAGCCGGTGCCGCCGTTCCTGTCGCCCGACATGCTGCACCTGCAGGACCTGTTCTGGCGCGTGCGCAGCTGGGTCGACTTCTCGGCGTTGAGCCACGCCAAGCAGGCGAGCGTACTGCCCTTCATCGCCGACTGGTGCCGCGGGGGCGCCGATGTCTCGGGCACGACGGTCGTCAAGGCGGTCGCCAATTACATGGCGATCCGCGCCGCGACGACGCGCGCGACCCAGCCGTTCGACTACGTGCTGTCGCCGGTGTCGCCGGTGCCGACCTATCGCGCCGAATGGGAGACGCCGACCAACGACGTCCAGCGGCCGCTCGAGCACATCTCCTTCACCATGCCCTACAACATGAGCGAGCAGCCGGCCGCCTCGATCAACTGCGGCTACACAACAGAGGGCAAGCCGATCGGCTTGCAGATCGCAGGCCACCGCTTCGATGATCTCGGCGTCATGCGGATCTCGCGTTGGTTCGAGCAGGCGAGAGGGCCGCAGAAGGCGTGGCCGCAGCCGCAATGAAACCGATGAGCAACGGTCCGCTCGGCATCCTGATGCTCGACACGCGCTTCCCGCGCATCAAGGGAGATATCGGCAACGCCGAGTCCTTCGCCTACCCGGTGATCTTCCGGCGCATGGAGGGCATCGGCTCGGCCGACGCCGTGACGGCCCATCCCGATCGGCCGCGCGTGCTGGCTGCGCTGGAGGCCAATGCCCGCGCGCTGGCCGACGAGGGCGCGATCGGCCTGTCGACGAGCTGCGGCTTCCTCGCCCTCTACCAGGACGAGCTCGCGGCTCGATCGCCCGTCCCGGTCGCGACCTCCGCGCTGCTGCACATCAGGCGGCTTGCAGGCAAGCGGGTCGGCGTGATCACCGCGTCGGCGCGCAACCTCACGCCAGGCCACTTCGCCGCCGTCGGTGCGCCGACCGACACGCCCTTCGTCGGCCTGCCCGAAGACAGCTCCTTCGCCAAAACCTTCATCGGCAACGCCACGACGCTCGATCGCGACAAGGTCGAGCACGAAGTGGTGGCGGCTGCGCGCGATCTGCTGGTGCGCCATCCCGGCATCGACACGATCGTGTTCGAGTGCACCAACCTGCCGCCCTACAAGAAGGCGGTCCAGGACGCCGCGGGGCTGCCCGTGCTCGACGTGCTCGATCTGCTGAACGACTTCCATCAGGAGCTTACGGGGGCAGCAGGCGGCGATAGATGGGCTGCAGCAGGGTAGGAATCAGGTAGATCGGGAACTGCACGGCGGCGATGAACAGGAAGATGTCGGCGTCGACCGAGGCCGGCAGCACGGCCATCAGCAGCGCATTATGGCGGCCTCCAGAGCAGTAGCCTGCCGTCAGCGCCACGCGCCGATCGAGGAAGGGCAGCGTGCCCGCGGCAACCACGAGATTGCACAGGATCATGCCGGCGAAGGCGCCGACGACGAAGCCCGCGAGCTTCAGGGGCTGCGCCGCGGCCTGGGCGACCACGCCGTCCATCAGCGGAATGGCGAAAACCATCAGCACGACGACCGACAGTCCATCGAGCGTCGACGCTTCCTCCATGATTCGCGGGCCGAGCCAACGGCGAATGGCGAACGCGCCGGCCGACGCCACCACCACGATCAGCGCCAGGCGCAGGCTGAGATCGACGGCGCTGATGTGCAGGTCGAGGTTGAGCAGCCAGAGCGCCAGCGGCGGCAAGGTGAAAGGCACCAGGAAGTTGGTGAAGAGCGTCAGCAGCAGGGCGAGCGAGGAATCGAGGCGCAGGAAGGCTGCAGTGGTGGCGGCCGAGATGATGCCGGGCGCCATGGCGCTGAGGCAAAGCGCTGCGGCCAGGCCGGGCCACAGCCCGAGCCCCTGCCAGATCGGCCAGACGATCAGCGGAACGACGATCAGGTTCGCCAGCGCCAGCAGAACGGCAGGGCCGGGCCGGCGCAGGAGCGCCCGCACCCGAATCCAGTCCATGCGCGCGAGGGCCAGCATCAGCAGCAGGACGGCCAGCGGCCAGAGCAGGACGCGCGTGGCCGAGGCGATGTTCTGGAAGGCGAGCCCGATCGCCAGCGACAAGGGCAGAAGGGTAGTGGCGCGACCGCCCATGCGCCGCAAAACGTGAACGACCGGATTCATTGGTGCCGAGCTTACACGTGTTAGCCTGCAACATGTTCCGGCGAGCTTTCATTGCTGCATTGCTGGCGGTGACTCCCTCCTTGGCCCAGCCGTTGGCTCAGCCATTGGCTCAGCCATTGGCTCAGCCGGTCGCCGTGCCGGACTGCACTGTCGATGGCCGGCTGGCCGACAGTGATGGGCTCAAGCTCGACATCGTCTATCGCTGCCGAGCGACCCAGCCGTTGTCCTTCCGGTCGGTCGAGGACCGTGCCTCGTCCTACGTCCGGGACCTCAAGGTCGAACAGCGCGATGGCATGGCGGAGGCACGCTATCGATTCGATCTGTCGGGTTTCGCGCGCGCCGCCGATTCGACGTCGCTCGCGGTACAGCGGGGCGGCGGCGTGCTCGCCGTCCTGGGGAGCTGGCTGCTGGAGCCGCAGGGCTATGATCGCGCGCCCACCATCGACATCCGCATGGCGACGGGGCCGGGCTTGGTATTCTCATCCGGCCTGCCCAAGGTCGGCGATGCCTGGCGGCTCAGCGGCTCGCCGGTGGTCGCCGCAGGCTACACGGCTCTGGGACGGCTGGCCTATCGCGAGTTGGCCGTTCCGGCGCCCGGGTCGCTGCGGCCCGGCCAGCCGAAAGCCGACGCCGTGCTGCGCGTGGCCATCCTCAATGGCGTTGGCGAGAGTGCGCGCGCCGATCTGTTCGACTGGGTCGAGCGCACGGCCCAGGCGCAGTCCAATTACTGGCAGGGCTTCACCGCCAAACAGGCCTTGCTCGGCCTCGTGCCGGTCACCCATCGTCGCGGCGTCGGTTACGGCCGCAGCGTGCCGGGCGGCGGCGTCACGGTGATGGTCGAGGTCGGCACCGACGTCGATCGCCGCCGCCTGTTCGACGATTGGGTGCTGACGCACGAGCTGATCCACACCGGCATGCCGTTCATCCGCCGCGGCGGCACTTGGTTCATGGAAGGCGCCGCCACCTACATCGAGCCGATCATCCGCGCCCGCGCCGGCTGGAAGACCGAGGAGGAGGTGTGGGGCGAGTGGGTCGACAACATGCCCAAGGGTGTGCGGGCCTTCTCGAGCAGCATGGCCAATGCCCGCGGGCAGGAGAACTACTGGGGCGGCGCCACCTTCATGCTGCTCGCCGACGTCGGCTTGCGGCGCGCCACGAACGGCGCGAAGGGCCTGGAGGACTGCCTGGCCGGCGTGCTGTGGAGCGGCCTCGACGGTACCCGACGCGCCACCGTCGCGGAGTACGCCGCCGCCTGCGACCGCGTCACCGGCACGACGGTCGTGAGCGGCCTGGTCGAGCGCCATTTCAACAACGCCGAGCCGGTCGACCTCGCCGTGCTATGGCAGGATCTCGGCATTTCGCTGATCGCGGGCCGCATCGCGCTCGACGACAATGCGCCGTCGGCGCGATGGCGCAAGCTGATCGTGCCCGGCGCGCATCCGCCGAAGCGTGTCAAGCTGCCCTGGGAGAGCTGACGAAGGCAACTCCCGGCGGTTTGCAGTCGTTGGGCCGCCATGTCTCTGCGCAACCTCCTGGCCAAAGTCGACGAATACCTGCCCTGGATACCGGACTGGCTCACAGCGGCGTCGATGCTCGTTGCGGCAGCGGCCCTGGCGCTGCTGCTGCATCGCACCGCCGTGCGCCTGATGCGCCGACTGGTCCCGCCCAAGCGCATATTCCTTCATTCGCTGATCACGGCAACGGATGGTCCCATCCGTGTTGCATTGGTCATCGTCGCCGTCGCCGTCATCCTGCCGGCCGTGCCTCTGGAGCGGGACGCCCGGACTGCCGTGGGCAGTGTCCTGGGGGTCGCCTTCATACTGCTCGTGGGCTGGAGCGCGACGATGGCCATTGCGCTTGCATCCAATTTCTATCTTCGCCATGCCGACGCGGCAGGCACCGACAATCTGGTCGCGCGCAAGCACATCACGCAAGTGCGGGTGCTGCGCCGCGTCGCTCAGACCCTGGTGATTATCGTCACCGTCGCCGCCGCGCTCATGACCTTCGAGTCCGTGAAGCAGTATGGCGTGAGCCTGATCGCTTCGGCCGGCGCCGCCGGCATCGTCGTCGGCCTGGCGGCGCGGCCTCTGCTCACCAACCTGATCGCCGGCATCCAGATCGCGATCACCCAGCCTATCCGGATCGGCGACGCGGTGATCGTGGAGAACGAGTGGGGCTGGATCGAGGAGATCACCGGCACCTACGTCGTCATCAAGGTGTGGGACTGGCGGCGGCTGGTCGTGCCGTTGTCGTATTTCCTCGAGAAGCCGTTCCAGAATTGGACGCTTCAAGGCACCAACCTGATCGGATCGGTGTTCCTGTGGGTCGACTACACCGTGCCGGTCGCCCACGTTCGGTCCAAGCTCGAAGAGATCGTGCGCACGACCAGGCTGTGGAGCGGCGAGGTGGTCAACCTGCAGGTCGTCGAGACCAACGAGCGGGCCGTGCAATTGCGCGCTCTGGTCAGCGCCCGAACGTCGGAGCAGGCATGGGACCTGCGCTGCGAGGTCCGCGAAAAGTTGATCGTTTTCCTGCAGGAGACCTATCCGACGGCGCTGCCCAAGCAGCGAGCCGAGCTCATCGAGCTCGAACGGCCGCGCAGCGCCGCCTGATTTTCAGAACATCCCGTTGTCGTTCGCCCGCTTCCGTGCATCCGTTTTCTCCCCCGGTCCCCGTCATCGTGGTAGCGTGGTCGCATGACAACCGACACCGGCGTTTGGCTGGAAGACCTCACCTGGCCCGAGGCCACGGCGCGTTTCGAGGCGGGGGCTCTGGTCGTGGTTCCGATCGGTGCGGCGGCCAAGGCGCACGGCCCGCACCTGCCGCTCAAGACCGACGCACTGACCGCCCGGGCCTTGGCGCAGCGGCTGATCGAGCGCCTGCCCGTGGTCGCGGCACCTGTCGTGGGCTTCGGCTTCTACCCGGCTTTCACGTCGTTTGCCGGCAGCCAGCATCTGTCGGCCGAGACGTTCAAGGCCCTGTTGGCCGAGCTGCTGGGCAACCTGCGCAGTCACGGCGTCCAGCGAGCCGTCATCCTCAACACCGGCGTCTCGACCGAGAAGCCGGTCGACGAGGTGACCGACGGCGCGACCGATTTCATGGTGCTGCACATGCGCGGGCTGGGTGTCGCGGCTGACAGGCTGCTCGACGTCGCCGAAGGCGGCCATGCCGACGAGCGCGAGACGTCGGTTGTGCTGGCGCTGGAGCCGCGCAGCGTGCGCATGGACAGGTTGGCACTCGACGGGCCATTCGAGCGCACCGGCGCCACCGGCGATCCGACGCGAGCCACGGCCTTCAAGGGCGAGCGCATCCTAGCGGCGCGCGTAGACGACATCGTGGCGGCGATCGGCCGGCGATGGCCCGATCTCGCGTCACGACGCTAGATTCGAGGTGCCGCGGCAACTCGGCGGCTCGACCGGATGTTGATCGGCCACACAATCGGGAAGGAACCATGCGATGGCCGACATCACGAGGATCACGCCCAAAACGCTCATCAACGCCGAGCGGGTCGAAGGCACCTCCGTCTACAATGCGCAAGGCGACAAGCTCGGGTCGATCGACGACATCATGCTCGACAAGGTGAGCGGCAAGGCGATCTACGCGATCGTGTCGTTCGGCGGTTTCCTCGGTATCGGCGAGAAATATCACCGATTCCATGGTCCGCCTTGAACTACGACGAGAGCAGGGGCGGCTATGTCGTCAATCTCGACGAGCAGATGCTCGAGCGTGCGCCGACCTACGACATGGACGAGGACTTCCTCTGGACGCCGGACTACGGCCGCCAGGTGGATCGGTATTACAACGCGCCGACCTATTGGTAGGCGCCGCCCGGTTGATGGGATCGAGCTAGAACGGAGAGCGCCGGCGCAGGCCGAGCCGGCGGCCTCGCCGGTCACGCGGCGCGACCGCGTGCTGCTGCAAGTCCTTTGGCTGCGATGTGTCGGTGGGTGCGGCGGCGATCGCACGCCCTCGCTCGGTCAACCGGATGCCGTCGGCGCGATCCTCGATCAGGCCCAGCATCTCGAAACGAAGGCGTTGGGTCGATGACAACGGAACAGCCGGCGCCGCCTTCGCGGCCGTCCGGGCGATGGCGCGGAGGATCTCGTGTTCCTGGGTTCCAAGCGGGATGTTCTTGGTGCTCATGATTGGACCTCCTGGTCAACGTGGCCTGTGATCGGAGGTTGCGGCCGGTGCGTGCCCTCCCTACTGTGGGGCCGATGGAGAATTGACGAGTCCGGCGTGCCCATCACTTGGACGATCGATCACGACCAGCGCATGCTGACCGCCGCATGCCAGGGCGACATCACGCTACGCGACCTCGAGGATTATCTCGATGCGGTCGTCGTGGCCGGGAGCATGCCCTACCGCAAGCTGTTCGACGGAACGCATGGCGATTCGAAATTGACTGACGAGGAGATGATGCTGCTTGGGGCGCGCATCCGCGCCTATCACACGGTGGGTCCAATGGGGCCGCTCGCCATCGTCGTGATCACCGAGCATACGCATGGGTTGGCCCGCCTGTTCGGCGCCCTGGCGGCGGCCGACCGCCCGATCAAGATCTTCCGTGATGCACGGACCGCCCGTCGTTGGCTGGACGCCCAGCCAACGTAGATGCTCTCCATTGGACGATCGATTGGAGCGAACGCGCCGCCGGCCCGGCGCGTCGTCGGCGCCGCACTCAGGCCGCACCGGCCTCCCTGACCAGGCGCGCCAAGGCGGCGATCACCTCGTCTGATTCATAGGGCTTGTCGAACAGCGGCCGTTCGCGGTGCGTGTAAGGCATCAGGGCGCTCGACAAGCCGCTCACGAACACGAACGGTATGTTGAGCACCGCCAGCACGTCGGCCAGCGGAAACGACGTCTCGTTGCGCAGGCGGATGTCGAGAAGTGCGCCATCGAGCCGGTTGTCCGCCATGGCGGCATGGGCGCCGGCCACCGAGGCGACGGGCCCGATCACGATTCCGCCGGCCTGCTGGACCGCGGCTGCGAGATTGAGCGCGATGGGAGCCTCGTCCTCGACGATCAGGATCTTTCGACCGTACAGCGGTGTTTCGGATGGCGGAGGCTCAGTCGACATTAGAACACTAACGCCGAGCCCCGGCCCGCGGTTCCTCGCAACCCTCGCGATGGCTTGCCGTTGCCCGGGATCACAGCAGGGAAAGGAGAAACCATGCCCGACTATGATCCCAGGACCGACGTCCATGTGACTGCCGGGCCGACCACCGGTGGAGGCGGTCTGTACTTCATTGTCGGCGCGTTGGTGGTGGCCGTTCTGGTCGGCGGCTACTTCATGCTCGGCGCGCCGGGCTTGCACAGCGACGTTGCCCGCGCGCCCGACCGTAACGTCAACGTCACCGTCGAACAGCCGAGCGCTCCGGCTCAGGCCGCACCGACTCCGGCGCCGCAGCGCCAGCAGTGACAACTGATTTGGATCGCACCGCGATGGCGCGGCAGGCTATGCTGTGTCGACGCCAGCCAGCAGGAGCGGTCCAAGTCGATGAAGCGTTCTGTCATTGCCGTTGCGGTCACGTTGCTCACCGGCCCGAGTTTCGGCCAGACAGCCATTCAAGCGGGCCTGTGGGAGACCACCGACAAGACGACCCTGGAGGGCATGCAGCCGATGCCGGCGGCGCCGAAGCGCGTCTGTGTGAAAGGCGGCGAGGCCATCCTGGAGCGGCTGCTCTATCCAACGCCCGACGACTTCGCCAAGCACGGCTGCACGTTCAGCCCCGGCCCCAAGCAGCCCGGCATCTTCAAGGCGACCACGGTTTGCCCGGCAACCGCCGAGACGCCCGGCGTCACCGCCGAAGCGGAGATCAGCTACAAGCCGGACAGCTATGAGGGCCTGGGCCAGCTCACGGTCAAGGACAAGGCCGGCACGACGGTCAAGGGCAGCAGCGTGCTCAGTGGCAAGCGCGTGGGCGACTGCTAATACTGAAAGGCCCTCGCTTCACTCGGGATGGCAAACGCCACCAAGTTGCCCTGATTCGATCAGGGATAGCGCCGGTCGGCAGGCCGTATACCCGCCGTAGGAACGGGGTTCCCGGTGCGCCTGACGCGTCTCATAGCGATATTGATGGCTTCTGGCCTGGCGCTATTGGCGCTCGCCGTCGCGCTGTCGCTCATGACCGCGGCCGCGGAGACCGGCGAACCGCGATGCAGCGCCACTTCCGCGTCAGCCCTCCTTCGGTTCACCAGATGATTTTCGGCCTCGAACGCGACAGAGTCATACGACAGCCAAGCGTCGCCTGTCAGAGAGTTACCGGGATTGCGTTCGTGCGACCCGTGGGCGTGAATTTCGCTGGATTTCGCTAGGCCCCAAATCACCGGCGAAATCTTTGAATCTTCGGCCTTTTTTAATTTCGCTGGTCTAGCTGGCCGTTTTCGCTCAGCCCGACCGAACCCTTTCGCGCGGGGTTCGCTCGGGGGGACGGAAAACTGGACCCGGCAGGGCTGCAGCCGGGCGCGATGGTATCGGATGAACGATGCATAGAGCAGAGCCGCCGGAGGCGAGCGTGAGGTCATAATAACTTAAGTGATTTAACGAGTCAACTTCGGTCCTATTTTTGGCGGACCGAAGAGCGCCAAAAAAACTTTCGGTCGAGCCACTAGTCGCGGAACGCCGGCATGACCTGTTCGCCGAAGCGGCGCATCGAGGCCATGTTCTGCGCGTGATCCATGGCGCCGAAGCCGGTCTGGCAGAGCAGATGGCGCACGCCGACATCGCGTAGCTCCGCCACCTGCTCGCGCACCCGCTTGACCGAGCCGTAGAGCGACCCGGTCTCCAGGGCAAAGGGAATGGCGATCGAGTCCGGCACCTTGGGATCCGTCCACGCATTCAGTGTCGCGGGCTCAGGCTCGAAGTCGGCCGGATTGTACGCTTCGCGCACGTGCATCATGTGGGCGCGCGTCTCGGTGAGCAGCTCGGCGAGCTCGTCCTCGGCCTGCGCGTCCGATTCGGCGACGTAGACATTGCGCCACAACGCGCTCTGTGACAGCAGCCGCGCCCGCGTGCGCTCATCGTGGCCGCCCTCGGCGATGCCGGCCTCGTAGGTCGCCCAGCGTTCCTTGATGCGCTCGACCGGCAGGCGCGCCGTCAGGATCGGCACGCCGAGCCGACCGCATTCCTTGAACGATCCGGGCGAGATCACCGAACGCCACAGCGGCGGGCCGGGCTGCTGCACGGGCTTGGGCCGGATGGCCGGGATATGGACCTTGTGGAACCGGCCGTCATAGGTGAGGGGAGCCTCGCGCCAGGCGCGCTCGATGATGTCGACGGCCTCTTCCATGCGCTCGCGGCTGTCGGTGCTGCGCAGACCGTGACCCACGAACTCGTATTCGTTATAGACCGTGCCCTTGCCGATGCCGACGTCGATGCGGCCTTTGCTGAGATTGTCGAGCAGGGCGAGCTGTACGGCGAGGCGGACCGGATGATGGAACGGCATCTGAACCACCGCGAAGCCGATGCGGACGCGCTCTGTCTTCACGGCAAGCGCGGCGGCGAACATCAGCGAGTCGGAATAGACGCTCTCACCGGTGAAATAGTGCTCGGTCAGCCACACGTCCGAGAAGCCCAGGCGCTCGGCGCCGCAGGCCTGATCGATCAGGTTGTCGATGCGTTGGGCGTCCTCGTCGGGCGAGGGCGACATTTGAAGGGTGAGCCAGCCGAACTGCATGCGCCCAATTCACCCGCTTTGGGCGGACGAGGCAAGGCTGCTGTTTCTCGATGTGCAGTCAGACGGCGCGCAGGCCGCGGCCCCGTGGGCTGAGGCCGGTCGCGAAGGTGGCGGCGTGGCTCTCCTGATAGGTCGCCAACCACCGGCGCGCCGCGCCCACGCTGGTGAAGATGCGAAACGGGCGATCGCCAACCCTCTGCTTGAGCAACACCGCCATGTCGAGATTGAGCGCAGAGTCCACAACCATGGCGACCGGACCCGGCGGACCGTTCCTGCCGTATCGCACGAGGCGATCTGCCACCGCCTCCAGGTCGTCGACGTCGAGCGCCAGCGCACAGGCCGTGATGTCGACCAGCTTGGCGTAGCCATCGGTGCCGTCGCGTATGGTGCGGGTAAGATACGCGTCGATGTCGGCCCGCGTTACCGTGGCCTCGCCGGTGACGATGCAGAGCTGGGAAGCGGAAAGGGTCGACCAGTTGAGCGGCATTGCTCGATGTCCCCGTGTGCAGGCGGTTACTTCTGCTCCCTGCCGCCCAACGTCGTGCCGAGGGGATAGTTGCTGCAAATACGGGGACGGGTGCGGTGGTTGCTGCATCCGGCGGGCCGAGACGCAGCGCCGAGTCGATGAAATGACGACCCGGCCCGCTGAATGGTGTAGACCGACGGTCGTGAGAAGACTTTGGCTGAATACTCTGCTGGTCGTAGTCTCGGTCGCCGTGTGCACCGTTGCTGCCGAGTTTATCGTGCGCCAGCTCGATGCGGACGCTGCCAGCGGGCCGATGGGGCGCCACCTCGACGAGATCGCCCTGGCGCCCGGCGTCGATCGCGCTTGGTTTTTCGCCGATCCGCCGCCTCTGCCAAATCGCAAAGCGGTACCGCAGGAATGGCTCGATCTGGTGCTAAAGGTCGAGCAGAGCGGCGTCACCGACGGCACGCGGCGGGCCGACATGTTCAAGGCGTGGAACGCCAGCTTCGTCGGCGACCCGTGTCGTCACGCGTATCTCTGCGGCGCGCCGGGGCATCTCTATTTGTATGACCCGCCCTCGGGCGAGGCGCGGCCGCCCTATCGCTTTCTGCCCAACGCGACGACGCCGATCGGCCTGGTCACCAACGAATACGGATTTCGTGGACCACCCGTGCCGTTCGCGCGCCAGCCGCGGACGGTGCGCATCGCCTTCATCGGCGCCTCGACCACTGTCGGCAATCACTACTTTCCGTATTCGTATCCCGAATTCGTCGGCAACTGGCTGAACCTGTGGGCTGCATCGCGCAAGCTCGACTTGACGTTCGAGATCCTCAACGCGGGTCGCGAGAGCATCACCTCGAGCGACAACGTCGTGGTCGTCCGCGATGAAGTGCTGCCGCTGCGACCCGACCTGCTCGTCTACTACGAAGGCGCGAACCAATTCGATTTGCGCACCATGACGCCGCACGTTCCTTATGTCACCCGCATCGCCGGCGACCACTGTCCGGCGCAACCGGCAGCCGGTGGCGCAGTCGGCACTACATGGTTGGACGATCTGAAATACGAATCGGCGCTGGTGCGCCGCATGCAAGCATTGTTCGGCGCGCGCAATCTGCCCGAGGGCGGTCGTGAATGGCCGAAAAAGGATTATACGCTGGAGTGGCCCAACGGCCTCGATGAACGCGATCCCGATATCACCCGCGCCGACCTGCCGGTGAACCTGCCGACCATCTTGCGCGATCTCGATACCATCCGAACCGCGAGCGACACCGTCGGAGCCGAGTTGGTCGTCGCGTCATTCTTCTGGCTGGTGAAGGACGGAATGCTGCTCGATCCGATCCGCCACCGCTCGATCATCGACCACATCAACCAAAACTACGGACCGTTCCACTATCGCGACATGGAGCGGATGGCTGCGTTCCAGAACCGCGTGTTCGCCAAGTACGCGCGCGCGCACGATCTCGCTTTCATCGATGTGGCGCATCTGATGCCCTTCGATCCCGACCTGTTCGTCGACGCCATCCACAACAGCTATGCCGGCGAGCGTCTGCGGGCCTGGGTGTTCCTGCAGGGCTTGGTGCCGATCGTGGAACGTCATCTGAAGAGTGGCGCTTGGCCCAGGAAGGTCGAGCCGGCGAAAAGGCCGCCGCCGATCTTCAGGCCGCGGCCCATCACCTTCGTCTGTACCGGCAAATCTTGAGTCGGATTGGGAAGAAGGAGATGCCGGCGCGGCCCACCCCGGACGCACCGGCACTCCTCACACCTCGTCGGCGATCCGAGAGGCCGAACCCCCAAGCACCCCGGCCATCCCACGATCATCCGACAGCCGGTTTTATGATTAATTGCACCTGGGGCGCAATCAATTTATTCGCAGACCCACTGAACCAGGCCGACGCGACAGGTATTCGGGATCTACTGCAATGACACCGTGAGATTGTATGGGCTTGGCGTCGCCGTGGCGGCAGCACTCATCGTGACCAGGATCAGGTAGTTGCCGTCACGGGGAATGGCGCCGATCCACGCGGTCGCGTTGTCGGTCGGCCCGGCATCCGGCAACGTGCCACCCGAGACGACAGGGAGACCGTCGGCGCCCTTGGCTAGGCTCGCATCGGCCTTGAAGACCTGGAAGCTGACGCCGGTCACGACGGGCATCACGGACACCATGAGTGTCTGCCCGGCCTTGGCCTGGACGTAGTAGACGCTGCGGCCGCCCGGGGCCATCTGGCCGGCAAGCGTCGTTGCATTGGCGCCGGGCGCGAAGGTGACGGTCGTTATTCCCGGCAGAGTATTGACCGGTTGAGCGAAGGCGTGGGCCGAAGCAAGCGAGAGCGCGGGAAGCGCGAATAGGACACGACGATGGATCATGCGCTCACAATCGCACCCTGAAGCACGATTCGTCCATGGGATTGGATTCCGACCTGGCGAAACGATAGCGAGCTAGATGGCCGCCAAAGCAGTCGAAGCCGTAGCAATCCCTAGGGCGACGTCCCTCGGTTGGTCCTGGCGGCGCTGGCCACCGCCTCCGCCAAAGCTTCCTGACGGAAGGGCTTGGACAGGCGCGGCAGGCCGACTTCGATGGCCGGCGGCAGTTCGGCATATCCGGTCGCCAGGATAATCGGCACCGGACGGAGGGCCGCGATCTTCTTGGCCAGTTCAGTGCCCGTCATCTTGGGCATGGCCTGATCCGTGATCACGAGATCTATGGTGGGAGTGCGTCTGAACCGGTCGAGCGCCTGCTCGCCCGAGTAGGCCACGACGACGGTGTGCCCTAGGTCCTCGAGCATGGCGCGGGTGTTGGCGAGCACCAGAGCATCGTCGTCGACGGCAAGTATGGTGAGCGGTGGAGCCTGCTCGACCGCGCGAGTCTCAGTTGTCGAAGCGTTGGTCGCACTGGGCCGTTCGGCTGCTGGCAGCCAGATCTCGGCGGTCGTGCCTTCGCCCGGCTCGCTGTGCAGGATCAGTTGCCCGCCAAGCTGCTCGACCATGCCGTGGACCATGGAAAGGCCAAGACCGGTGCCCTTGCCGGTACCTTTGGTGGTGAAGAACGGCTCGGTCGCGCGCGCCAGCGTCTCGGCATCCATGCCCTCGCCAGTGTCGCGCAGGCTCAGCCTGACGTAACGGCCAGGGCGCAGGCTGGCATCGCCCGCCGTGGCGTCGTTGCGGGCCGCGATGGTCAGGATGCCGCCGGCCGGCATGGCATCGCGCGCATTGATCGCGAGGTTGAGCAGTGCCGTCTCGAGCTGGTGCGGATCGGCCATCACGGTGTCGAGAGCGAGCGGAAAGCGCGTTTCTATCGCGATCTGGGGGCCGAGCGAACGCTGCAGCAGGTCGCGCATGCCACGTGTCAGTTCGACCAGATCGACCGGCTGCAGGTCGAGTTGCTGCCGGCGCGCGAAGGCCAGCATGCGCTGCGTCAGGCTGGCGCCGCGCTGCGCTCCTTGCAGGGCGTTGTCGAGCAGTCGAGTGATGCGCGGATTGTCGTGGGGCAAGTGGCGGCGCAATAGATCGAGGCTGCCGAGAACGACGGTCAGGAGATTGTTGAAGTCGTGCGCGACGCCGCCGGTCAGCTTGCCGATAGCCTCGATCTTCTGTGAATGCGCCAGCGCCTCTCGCGTGCGGTCCAGCGCGAGCTGTGCCTCGCGACGCTCGGTGATGTCGCGCGTGATCTTGGCGAAACCCACCAGCCGGCCCGACGGATCGCGAATGGCGTCGATCACGACATTGGCCCAGAAACGGCTGCCGTCCTTGCGCTGACGCCATGCCTCCGCCTCGAAGCGACCTTCGCGCTCGGCAATCCCGAGACTGCGCGCCGGCTCGCCGCGGTCGCGGTCCTCGTCGGTGTAGAAGATCGAGAAGTGGCGCCCGACGATTTCGTCCGGCCCGTAGCCCTTGATGCGCTGGGCGCCGGCGTTCCAGTTGCTGACGATGCCGGCCGGATCGAGCATGTAGATCGCGTAGTCGGTGACGCCCTCGACCAGGCGGCGGAACAGCTCTTCGCTGCGTCGCAATTCCTCCTCGGCCTGCCGTCGCTCCGTGAGGTCGCGAGTGATCGCGGCGAAGCCTATGAGTGCGCCGTTGTCGTGAATGGCGTCGACGATGGCGAAGGCCCAGAAGCGGCTGCCGTCCTTGCGCACGCGCCAGCCCTCGGCTTGGATTTTGCCGTCGCGGGCGGCGATCGACAGAACGCGCTGAGGGATGCCGGCGGCGCGGTCGGCCTCTTCGTAGAAGGTCGCGAAGCCGCGACCGACAATCTCGCTCTCCTTGTAACCCGTGATGCGCTCAGCGCCCGCATTCCAGC
This sequence comes from Pseudomonadota bacterium, assembly GCA_023436825.1. The sequence goes on from JAEZHS010000437.1 coordinate 15,418, forward strand.
TCGTTACGGTCCCGTTCAGGTCGAGCATAAAAATGGCATGATCGGTCACCGCCTCGACCAGCAAGCGAAACCGCTCGCTCTCGGTAGTGCCCTTTAAAAGTGCTTCGTTGATCATTCCCGCGGCGTTCATACACTCCCCCGTTGACCGACAACGTCAAGGCCGCTCGCTGGTTGCGGGCAAGGCGATGCCGTGGGTGTCGCGGAACGCCCGTACGAAATCGACGTTTTCCCAGCCATGTCGCTGCGCTCGACCGTCGCCCGGCTTGCCGAGGAAAAAGGCCTCGTGATCGTCGGCCCCGAGGCACTGACGCTGCAACGCCAGCGCTGCGGCAAGGGCTTCGCCTTCGTCACGCCGTCAGGGGCGTTCGTGCGCGATCCCGCCGAAATCCGCCGGCTGAAGGCGCTGGCTGTGCCGCCGGCCTACGTCAAGGTTCGCTTCGCGTCAGATCCGACCGCCCATTTGCAGGCTGTCGGCGAGGATGCCGCAGGCCGCTTGCAATACCGCTACCATCCCAAATGGGCCGAAGTACGCGAGGCGCTCAAGGCGCGCCGGCTCGCGGGTCTCGCCAGGTCCCTCCCGGCCATCCGCCGGGCGGTCGGTCGCTACCTTGCGATGGACGAGATCGATCGGCGGTTCGTCGCTGCGTCGGTCGTCGAGCTGGTGAGCCTCGCGGCGATTCGCGCCGGCGGCGAGGAATACGCC
>JAEZHS010000455.1 GCA_023436825.1 Pseudomonadota bacterium
CATCGGCGACGGGCACGGACTCGAACTCGGGATGGCGCTCGAGGAAGGCCTCGATCTGGCGCTCGTTCTCGGCCGGCAACACCGAGCAGGTGGCATAGACCAGGCCGCCGCCCGGCTTCACCAGGCGCGATGCGGCGTCGAGGATGGCGGCTTGCTTGGGCACCAGCTCGGCGAGATCCTCGGGCCTGAGCGTCCAGCGACCGTCGGGGTTGCGCCGCCAGGTGCCGGTGCCGGTGCACGGTGCGTCGACCAGCACGCGATCGAAGGCGCCGGCCTGTCGCTTCAGCCACTTGCGATTGTCGCCGCCGATGGCGCGGCGCTCGACATTGTGCGCGCCCGCGCGGCGGAGGCGCTGGGCCGAACGGTCGAGCCGGGTCTCGAGCACATCCATGGCGACGACGCGGCCCTTGTTGTTCATGCCGGCGGCAATGGCCAGCGTCTTGCCGCCCGCGCCGGCGCAATAGTCGGCGACCTGCATGCCGGGCCGCGCGTCCACGAGGCCGGCGACGAGCTGCGAACCCTCGTCCTGGACTTCGATCAACCCATTCTGGAAGGCCTCGCCCGCCACCACCGACAGGCGGCGCTTGAGTCGGAGGCCGTCGGGAGCGAAGCGCATGGGCTCGGTCTCGATGCCCTCGCGCGCCAGCGCCGCCTGCGCCTCGGCGACGGTGGCTTTCAGCCGGTTGACGCGCAGGTCGACCGGCGGCGGCGTCTCCAGCGCAGCCACCTCGCGGCCCCATGCGTCGCCGTAGGCCTCCTTAAGATGCGGTGCCACCCATTCCTGAACGTTGAGGCGCACCCAGTCGGGCTGCTCGGGATGGCTGAGCGAGTGGCCCTCCATCTGGCGCAGCGCCCGCCGCTCGCCCTCGTCGAGCGGGCGCGGCCGGTAGAGGCCACCGTCGAACATCGCCTCGATGTCGCGCAGGGCAAGCCCCTCGACCACCATCAGGTCGGCGGCGACGATGCCGCGCGGCAGGGCGTTGGTCTGGTCGGCAGGATGGTTGGTGCGCTTCAGCCACCAGCGCAGCTGGCCCCAGCGGCGCAGGATGCCCCACACGCGCTCGGACACGGCGCGGCGATCGCCGCCGCCGATGTAGCGGCGGGCGCGGAAGTAGGCGTTGGCGACGAGGTCGGCCGGCCGCTCGGCGTGGCTGACGATCTCGTCGAGAAGCTCTATGGTGGCGGCAACCCGCGCGCCCGGCGTCACGTCGATCTTTCCTTTCCGTCCCAGCCGCTACGATGAATAAGCCCCGCGCGCAACGTCCCTCCGGCAAGAACGAGTGGTTCAGGCGCACTGTCCTGGTCGTTTGCGCCGTTTTGATGGGCCTGCTGTCGCTGGAATTTGCAGTCCGCGCCGCGACCTGGGGATATCTCTTCGCCTATCCCAACTTCGTGCTGGGCGCGCGCACGGTTCTCGCCGAGCGCGACGGCGGCCGCTATGCACACGATCCGCAGCTCGGTCATGTGCCGCGCGCCGGCTACACCGCGCCTGGCACCACCATCGAGGCCGACGGGCTGCGCCGCACGGGCGAGCAGGTCGCGGGCGGGCGCATCCTGGCGGTGGGCGATTCCTTCACCTATGGCGACGAGGTCAATGACGGCCAGACCTGGCCGGCACAGCTGCAGCAGCTGACCGGGCGGCGGGTGCTGAATGCCGGCGTGAGCGGCTACGGCTTCGACCAGATCGTGCTGCGGGCCGAGCAGCTGGCGGCCAGGTACAAGCCCGCCGTCATCGTCGTGAGCTTCATCGCCGACGACATCCGGCGCACCGAGATGAGCCGCCTGTGGAGCGCCGACAAGCCCTACTTCGTGATCGAGGACGGCAGGCTCGCGCTGCGCGGTGTGCCGGTGCCGCCGCGCGCCGATCCGGCCAGCACGCTCAGCTCCTGGCAGTGGACGCTGGGCTACAGCCGGCTGTTCGACGTGATCCTGCGCCGCCTCGACCAGCTGCACGACTGGTACGGCGACCACAAGCGCGTGCAGGCGCGCGGCACCGGCGAGCATCTCTCCTGCCTGCTGACCGCACGCCTGGCCGAGCTGCAGAAGCAGGGCGGCGCCAGAGTGATCGTGCTGGCCGAGTACGATCCCGTCGTGTGGGACGACCCCGCCTTCGCCGCCAAGCAGCGGCGCATGACCAGAGGCCTGCTGGAGTGCGCGGCGAACAACGGTCTGGTCACGATCGACAGCTTCGACGCGATGGCTGCGACCGGCGCGCCGCGCAAGCTCTACGTGACCTGGCACCTGAACGAGCCGGGCAATCGCCTAATCGCCGAGCTGGTGGCGAAAGCCCTGCCGCGGGCGAATGACTGACGAGGCCGATTGATATGCTCGGCCGCATCGTCCTGGTCGCCGCGTCGATCATCGTCGGGCTGCTCATGCTGGAGCTCGGGCTGCGCCTGGTCGAGGCCGGGCCGCGGGCGCTGGTCGAGTGGCCGAACTACGTGCGCGAGCAGCGTGTTGCCAGCCGCGCCCAGAGCGGCGCGCAGGCGCGGCCCGACCCGGTGCTGGGCTTCATCGGGCTGCCCGGCTACCGTTCCGCCGAGCTGAACTACGATGCGCACGGCTTTCGCCTCACGCCCTCGCCGCCGGGCGTCGTGCTGGAGGAGCCGCCGATCGTGGCCGTGGGCGGCTCGTTCACGCAAGGCACCGAAGTCGCCGACAACGAGACCATGCCGGCCTACCTGCAGGCCCTGCTCGGGCGGCGCGTGATCAATGCCGGCATGAGCGGCTACGGCCTCGACCAGATGGTTATGCGGGCGGAGATCGTGGCGGCCAAGGAGAAGCCCGCGGCCATCGTCCTGGGCTTCGGCTACGACAACCTCCGGCGCAGCGAGATGAGCCGCGTGTGGGGCATCGAGAAGCCGTACTTCGAGACCGTGGACGGCACCCTGGTGCTGCGCAACGTCCCGCTGCCGCCCTCTCCCGATCCCGCGACCACGCTCGATTTCTGGCAGCGGCTGTTCGGCCGGTCGATGCTGGTCGACTTCGTGCTGAAGCGGCTGAAACTGCAATACGAGTGGTCGATCGACCATGTGCGCGTGGCGCCATCCGGCGAGGGCGCGCGGCAGGCCTGCCTGCTGTTCAGGCGGCTGGCCGCGCTCGAGGTGCCGGTCGTGGTGGTGGCCGAGTACGATCCCTATCTCTGGACCGACCCGCCCTACATGCGCGAGCAGAAGCAGCTCATCGCCTCGGTCCTGCAGTGCGCCGCCGCGGCCGGCTTCGCCACCGTCGATCCGTTCGACAGGATCGACCAGGCGATGCACACGGTCGGGCGCAATTTCTACTACCGGCAGGGCGAGCATTTCGGCCCGGCCGGCCACGAGATGACCGCCCGTCTGGTGGCGGAGAAGCTGCGGTGACGGCGCTGCAGCCCGCCGTCACATCCCGACGCGGTAGTTCGGGGCCTCGCGCATGATCTCGACGTCGTGGACGTGGCTCTCGCGCAGGCCCGAGCCGGTGATGCGCAGGAACTGGCAATTCGTCTGCATGTCGCGGATGGTGCCGTTGCCGGTGTAGCCCATGGCCGCGCGCAGGCCGCCGACGAGCTGGTGGACGATGTTGCCGACCGGCCCCTTGTAGGGCACGCGACCCTCGATGCCCTCGGGGACCATCTTCAGCGTGCTCTCGACCTCCTGCTGGAAGTAGCGGTCGGCCGAGCCGCGCGCCATGGCGCCGATCGAGCCCATGCCGCGATACGACTTGTAGGAGCGGCCCTGGTAGAGGATCACCTCGCCCGGCGCCTCGTCGGTGCCGGCGAGCAGCGAGCCGATCATGGCGCAGTCGGCGCCGGCGGCGATCGCCTTGGCGAGGTCGCCCGAGTACTTGATGCCGCCGTCGCCGATCGCCGGCACGCCGGCAGCGCGGCAGACCTCGGACGCTTCCAGGATGGCGGTGAGCTGCGGCACGCCCACGCCCGCCACCATGCGGGTGGTGCAGATCGAACCCGGGCCGATGCCGATCTTGACGGCATCGGCGCCGGCGTCGATCAGCGCCTTGGCGCCTTCGGCGGTGGCAACGTTGCCCGCCATCACCTGGGTGTAGTTGCTGAGCTTTTTTACTCGCGCGACGGCCTCGAGCACGCCCTTGGAATGGCCGTGCGCGGTGTCGACCACGATCACGTCGACATCGGCGTCGATCAGCAGCTGGGCGCGGCGCAGGCCGTCCTCGCCGACGCCGGTCGCGGCGGCGGTGCGCAGGCGGCCCTTCTCGTCCTTGCTGGCGCCCGGGAACTTGTTGGCCTTCTCGATGTCCTTCACCGTGATCAGGCCGATGCAGCGATAGTCCTTGTCGACGACCAGGAGCTTCTCGATGCGGTATTGATGCAGCAGCCGCTTGGCCTCGTCGGTGGTGGCGCCCTCGCGCACCGTGACCAGGCGGTCCTTGGTCATCAGCGCGCTCACCGGCATCCTGTCGTCGGTGGCGAAGCGCACGTCGCGGTTGGTCAGGATGCCAACCAGCTTGCCGCTCTTCTCGACCACCGGGATGCCCGAGATGCCGTGCCGGGTCATCAGCGCCAGGGCATCGGCGAGCGACTGCTCGGGATGGATGGTGACGGGGTTCACCACCATGCCGGATTCGAACTTCTTGACCTTGCGCACCTCGTTGGCCTGGGTTTCGGCATCGAGGTTCTTGTGGATGACGCCGATGCCGCCGGCCTGGGCCATGGCGATGGCCATGGGCGCCTCGGTGACGGTGTCCATCGCCGCCGACATCAACGGGATGCGCAGTTCGACGGTGCGGGTGAGCCTGGTGCTCGTGTCTGTCTGGTTGGGCAGGACCGCCGAGGCTGCGGGCTTCAGGAGGACGTCATCGAAAGTGAGCGCTTCCTGAAAC